>JAFTEP010000022.1 GCA_017453605.1 Clostridia bacterium | reverse complement strand
TGTCCGGGAGCATAATGAGATACTTCCAGCTCGTCGTGGACTTCGGCTTTCTTCTTAGCGCGACCGAGGAGGTCTCCAGAAAGCGCGACGACAAAAAAGCGCTCGACACGATCTTCACCTCGGTGACCCTCATCAAGCTTCTTCTCACTGCTGCTTGCTTTTCGGTGATGCTGTCCCTTTCCTTTATCGTGCCGCAGTGGAGGGCTCTGAGGCTGTTCTTTGTCATTGATTTCTTCTCCGTCACCCTCGGCAGCCTGATCCCCGACTATCTCTACCGCGGCGTCGAGAAGATGACCGCCGTCACCGTCCGCACCGTCGTTCTGAGACTTCTGTCCGCGGCGCTGATCTTTGTCTTCGTCAAGAAGCCCGGCGACGAGATCCTCATCCCGATCTTTCTCGCGGCCGGCAACCTTGCGGCGCTGTTCTTCGTGTATTTCGACGTGAAAAAGCGCCTCGGCGTCGGCTTCTGCCGGGTCGGACGCGCCGAGATCTTCTCGCGCCTGAAAGTCTCGGGGCTGTTTTTCTTCTCGCGCGTCGCGACCACGCTCTATACCGTCACCAACACCGTCGTGCTCGACATCGTTTATAAGGGCAACGGCGTCGTCACGAGCGCCAACTCCGTCGCCGTCAAGATCACCGATCTTGCAAAGAACGGGATCAGCCCGGTCAGCGACAGCCTCTATCCCTATATGGTCAAAAACCGCGACTTCAGGATGGTAAAAAAGCTTCTTTTGATCTTTGAGCCGATCATCATCGCCGCCTGCGTGGTCTTCGGGATCTTCATCGAACCGATCTTCGCGCTTTTGGGAAAGGATTTCACCTTCGTCGCCGCGCCGCTGAGAGCGATGCTTCCCGCCGTCGCGGTGATCCTCCCGAGCTATATCTTCGGATTCCCGGTCATGGGCGCTATGGGCATAAACAAATACGCCAACTACTCCACTATCTTCGGCTCCGCGGTGCATATTGCCGTCATGGCGGTCCTTCTCATCACGGGCAGATGCACTCCCGTCACCGCGGGACTTGCGACCTCGTTCACCGAGATCTCGATCCTGGTGTTCAGGATGATAGTCGTGTATAAGAACAGACACCTTCTGAAAGCTCCCCCGGAGGAAAAGAAGCCCGAAATATCAGAGGAGAAAAACTCATGAAAGAAGAACAGAGAATAAAAAATCTTTTCCCGCCGGAGAGGGCGGTCGACGCCGTGCTCGACACCGACGCCTATAACGAGATCGACGATCAGTTCGCGCTCTCGCTGTTCTGTCTGTGCCCGGAGAGGATAAACGTGAAGGGGCTCTGCGCCGCCCCGTTCGCGAACGCGCGCTCCGGCGGCGATCCCGCCGTCGGGATGGAAAAGAGCTTTGACGAAATAAAAAAGCTTCTCGGAATCATGAAAAAGGACGCGCCGGTCTTCAGGGGCTCGAAGCGCTTTCTCCCGGACGAAAACACCCCGGTGAAAAGCGACGCCGCCGATTTCCTGGCGCGTTTATGTCTTGAATACAGCCCGGATCAGCCGCTTTACGTCGTCGCTATCGGCGCGATCACCGACGTAGCATCCGCGATCCTTCTCGAACCCGCGTTCAGGGAAAACTGCGTCGTCGTCTGGCTCGGCGGCAACGCTCACGACCCGGTGTTCCGCGGCGCGGACGAGTTCAACATGAGACAGGATATCGCCGCGGCGAGAGTGGTTTTTTCCTGCGGAGTCCCGGTCGTCCAGCTCCCCTGCCTCGGTGTCGTCGACAGCTTCTATACGACAAAATTCGAGCTCGAACATTTTCTGAAGGGCAAAAACCCGCTCTGCGACTATCTTGTCTCGGAGACCGTTTCCTACTGCGGGATGGACGACGAGAAGGTAAGATCGAAAGTGATATGGGACGTGACAGCCGTCGCGTGGCTTCTCAACGACGGCGAGCGCTTCATGAAGCAGCGCGTCGTCGGAGCCCCGATCCCTCAGAACGACCTGAGCTATTCCTTCCCGTACCCGTCCCACGATATGGCTTACGTCTACAGGATAAGGCGGGACAGGCTTTACGGATTTTTATTTGAAAAACTGACCTCATTATAAAAAAACAGAGGACGAAAAAATGAAGATAGCCTGCTTTACCGACATTCACAACCAGCAGTGTATGCTCAATTTCCCGACGGTCCTGAGATCGTCCGCCGTCGCCGCGGTCGACGGGGTGCTCGCGGAGTGGGGGAAGTGCGACCTCGCGATCGACGGGGGAGACAACTTCTCCGACTATCCCTACTGGGAGCGCTCCTGCGCCCTGCCGTACAAAAACTGGCTCGACATCAAGAAAAAGCTCGTCGACAACTTCGCCCGCGCCGCGAAGTGCAAAAGGGTGCTCTACGTCGGCGGGAACAACGACCCGATCCTCGGCGATCTGCCCACCCGCGACAATCCGCCGTACAACACCTGCGATTTTTACCATACCGGCCCGATGAAAGAGACCCTCGGCGAATTGAAGGAGGGCGAATTTTTCGGCGGCTTCTGCAAGAGCAAGGTGACCGAGATATATCATCTCGCCTTTCATTACGTCGTGGGAGGCGTCGACTTTTTCGGGCTCAATCTCGACCCGGACGACG
Source organism: Clostridia bacterium (assembly GCA_017453605.1). Taxonomy (GTDB): domain Bacteria; phylum Bacillota; class Clostridia; order Oscillospirales; family SIG627; genus SIG685. The sequence continues at coordinate 7,303 of JAFTEP010000022.1, read as the reverse complement.
CCTTCAACAATCACGACTGCACGTATAACGCCGACTCTCTCGTCTGGCTGAAAAACAAGCTCGCCGAGATCGACCCCGACGGCAAAAAGCTGATATTCGTCGTCGGTCACGTCAACACGGCCTGCCGTGAGACTGATCTTTCGATCCACTATCCACGCGCGGACTGGGTCGACGCCCTGCACGGGGCGTTCAGGGGACACAGAAACCTTTTCTTCCTCTACGGGCACGTCCACGGGCAGGATTTTATGCACGACGCCTCCTGGCAGAGCGTCCTGCACTTCGACGATTCTTTTGAGATCATAAACGAAAACGGGCCTCTGGAAAAAAAGGACAGGGAGCGCGTGAGCTTTTCCACCGTTCACATGGGAGGACTCAGACCCTTCGGCAAGGCGTTTCTTGACGACGGCCTGACCGGCGCGGTCCCGGAGGGCGGCGAGCCGCATTACTGCCCGGGCACCGGAACTCCGACTATGGCGCAGTATATGGTGATCGAGACCTCTCCCGATAAAGTCACCTTCACCGTCCGCAACACCGGCTCCGCTCCGGGCTTCTCCGTCGACGACAAGCCCGAGCCCTACACGGTGAGACTTGTAAAATAAGTTCTGAGGAGATTTTATGGAAATCAGAGATCTGATCTTTCGGGATAACAAAAGCGGCCACACCGGGGTCTCGGGATTTTTCTCGGCGTACGGCAGCTTCGGCGCCGTGGACGGCGCGAGCGGCGACATCGAGAAGACTAAGGAGACCGAAAGCGGATATTATTATGAAAACGGCGATTTTTCGGCCGAGTGCGTCGTCGAGAGATATGAAAACGGAGTGTTCTCGCGCCGCGACGTATTCGTCGCCAAAAAGCCCCTGACGCTTCAGGGATTCTCGTCGCGCTTCTGCCTCGAGTCGGGAGAGTACGAGGTCTACACTCAGTCGAGCTCCTGGCAGACGGAGTCCTCGGGCGGCTGGCAGAAGCTCGTTTCGGGGGTCCGGGTCTCAAATCTCGGGATACGCACCACAGACGGCGCCGCGCCGATGATCGCGCTCAAAAACAAGGGAAGCGGCAGGATACTTGTGATCCACCTTTTCCCCAATGCGGCGTGGGAGATCAGCGCTTCTTTACGCCCGGTCTCCGGCAGAAAGACCGCCCTGATCGTCGAGACGGGGATCGCCGCTAAAGGGCTCAGCCTCCCGGTCGCGGCGGGGGAGAAAATAAATATGCCCCGTCTATTCGTCTTCGAGGCAAAAAGCGAGATAGATCTCGACGCGTGGAAGCTCCACGCAGTGTATAACAGGCTATACCCGAGAAAGACCCTCCCCGTGATCTACAACACCTGGCTCAACAACTTCGACGCGATCGACGTCGACGACGTCAAGGCGCAGGCGAAGGCCGCCGCTGAGATAGGGGTCGAGAACTTCGTCATCGACGCGGGCTGGTTCGGTCACACGGAGACCTGGTGGAACGAGATCGGGAGCTGGAGCGAGAACATCAAAGGCGGCTTCAAAGGCAGGTTGGCGGAGGTCGGCGATTACGTCAGAAGCCTCGGGATGAAGTTCGGGCTCTGGCTCGAGCCGGAGCGCGCCCTCGTCGGATCGGATTCATACTGTGCTCACCCGGAATTTTTCATCAGGGGCTCCGGCGCGAACGCATTTGCCGACTTTGCAAACGAAAAAGCAAGAGAGTATATCACCGATCTGACCCTCGGGCTCATAGAAAAATACCGCCTCGGCTGCATGAAGTTCGATTTCAACGCCGCTTTGGCCTACGACGTCTCCGGCTGCGGCTTCTACAGATATTTTCAGGGCGTCCGCCGTTTCATAGCGGACGTAAAAGAAAAATATCCCGATCTGTATCTGACAAACTGCGCCTCCGGCGGCACAAGGATGGAGCTTGAAAACGGGATTTATTACGACAGCGTCTGGCCGAGCGACAATCAGAGCCCGCTTTACGGACTCAGGATCTATAAGGAAACTCTCAAGCGTCTGCCGCCCTGCCACATAGAAAAATGGGACGTGAGGCGCTTTGCGGGCGGCTTCCCGAAGTACGGCAGCAAGACTCCGGTGAGCCTGCCGATAAGCTGCAACGGCGCGACCTGGGACAACCTGTGCAGCGTCAGCGACAGCTACGCTCACGCTTTCCTGACCGGCGGTCCGATCGGCTTCTCGACGGATATCGCGGGCTATCCCGAGGAGGAAAAGGAGCTTCTGAAAGAGCATATCAGACAGTTCAAAGTCGACCGAGAGTTCTATAAGTCCGCGCTCGTCAGGATCCTCCACGACGGGGGCGATATCACCGCCCTGCAGTATTCCGATCCGGCGGCGGACAGAGTGCTGATCCAGGTCTTTTCAAACGTCCCGAACCTCGACCGCGTGAGGGTCTATCCCGTCCTGCCGGAGGACAAGAGCTACAGCCTGGACGGAGAAGAATTTTTGGCAAAAGCTCTTTCGGAAAACGGGATAAAGATCAGGATCGGAGAGACCAACTGCAGATCGGTCACGCTCGAAGCGCGAAAATAAAAAGGGGAGAAAAAATGACAAACTCCATAGTCGCAAGATACGATGAAAACTTTGAACTGATGCTGAAATTCGCATCCTCCGCGGGTTTCGGGGAAGTGATGGTCGGCTTCGGGGAATCCAAGGTCTTCGAGAGCGACACTTACGAAAAAGAAGTCGAAAAGATGGGGGAGCTTCTCAACAAATACTCTCTTCGCGCCTCTCAGACGCATCTGCCCTGCTATCATCTTCTTGATTCCTCGGAGATCGTCGACGAAAAGACTGAAATGTCGATCAGAAGAGGGATCTGGGCGAGCGGAAAGCTCGGGTCGGACTGGACGGCGTTTCATCCCAGATCCGCGGTGAACAAGGGCTGCAGCCGCGGCGTGTCCTTTGAGGACAACAGAAGGATGCTCGAAATTTATCTCGAGGACGCCGAAAAAGCGGGCGTCGGGATCGCGGTCGAAAATATGCCGCTCTATCCGCACTCGCACAACGAATGGAGATTTTTCGGCGGCGGCTGGGAGGAGCTTTGCGAACTCTGCGAGGTGTTGAAGTCCCCGAGATTCGGCATTTGCTGGGATTTCGGTCACGCGCACACCGCCGGCATCGATCAGAAAGTCGCGCTGAGAGAGGTCGGAAGCCTACTTAAAATGACACACGTCCACGACAACTATAAGAACGGCGACCAGCATCAGCTTCCGGGGCTTGCCGACCGTCAGTGGAACAGTATCGGCTGGGTGTCCGTGATGCAGACGCTGAAGTCCATCGGCTACGAAGGGACCCTCGCGCTCGAGACGATCATGCCGCCTATATGTATGTGCGAAAACTTCTTCAAACTCGCTTTCGACAGCCTGGAGTACCTGAAGAGCCTGTAAATCCCGAATATATATCGATCCCCGGCAGGTCTTTTTCCTGCCGGGGGTTTTTTATCCGTTCCTGAGCATATAATCTAACGTATTCGCCAAAAAAAACTTCCGGGCGCGGAAAAAATCCATCGGGGAGAAGATATATGAAAAAAGCGGCTTTACTTTTCGCGGCGGCAGCGGCGGCTGTCCTTATCCTTTTCGGCGGCGAAAAAGGGCTCGACCGGGCGGCAAAAACTATAGAGGACGGGATAGAACAAAACGAAGTCGCCGCGTTCATCTTCGGCGTCTCCGGGGAGACTTTCGTCTGAAGATCGAGGTCTCCCCGTCTTTTCTCGTTCCCGCCGCCCTGCTTCTGGCGCTCAATCCGAACGGGCTCTTTTTTTGCGTTCCCGCCGCCGCGCTCGTTCACGAGGCGGGGCATATAGTTGCCGCGCTCATAAAGCGCCGCAGGATCGAAAAAGTCGCTCTTTCTCTGACAGGGGCGCTGATCGTGACCTCCGGCGGGCGGCGTTCCTACCGTGACGACGCCGCGGTCTTTTTCTGGGGCGCGGGCGCGAATCTTCTTATCCTGCCGCCCGTCCTTTTTTTATACAGAGCTTTTCCCTGCCGCTGGCTTCTGTTCTTCTTTTTCGCGGATCTTTTTCTCGCGCTCTTCAATCTGCTCCCCGCGAAAGGACTCGACGGCGGCGAACTGCTGGAGAGCCTCGTCTGCCTGCGCGCCTCTCCCGACACGGCTCGCCGCGTTCTCGAAAAAACGACGAAGATCAGCCTCGCGCTGCTTTTTTCTTCCGGGATCCTTCTTTTGTTGAAGTTCCGCAACGCCTCGCTGATGCTGATATTTGTTTCGTTTCTGTTCAAGCCTATGAAGTAGTTTTGCGCTTTGGTTTTCCGTATTCCCCCGGAGTCGTCCCCGTGTACTTCTTGAAGATCCGGGAAAAATACGCCGGATCCCTGAAGCCGCAGGCGGCGGAGGTCTGCGCGGCGCTGAGAGTGCCGATTGAAAGAAGCCGCGCCGCGTGGTCGATCCGGGCTTTGAGAAGATATCCGGCGGGGCTTTTTCCGGACCATTCTTTGAAGAGACGCCTGAAGGTCGAGGGGCTGACTCCGCAGACGCGGGCGATCTCCCCTACGGACATCCCGAAGGACTTGTTGGAATCCATGAGCGTTATCCCGCGCGCGATCGAGGCGAATTTTCCGGAGGCAAGCATATTCTCGCGTTCGGCGGCGGCAAGGTGCGTGAGGATCTCGTATATCAGCGATCTGAGTTTAGCCGGGGAGCGCACCGGGCGCTCGGACACGTCCGCCGCCGCCTCGAAAAGCCCGCGTATGACGGGATCGGCGTTTTGAGAGACAGTATTCACTTCCCCGAACAGATCGAACGGCGTTTGGTCTTCGTCTTTCAGGATGAATTCTATCAGTATCGCCGCGCAGCCGCGGCACTGCGAAAACTGCGTCGTGTAGGTCGAGCCGGACGGGATGTAGACGAGGGAGCCCTTCGGAGCCCAAAGAGTCCTTTTGCCGATCTGATAATCCGCCCGGCAGCCGCAGAGATAAAGAAGAGCGGAGGTCTTTCTCGGCGATCTCATCCTGAAAACGGCGCCCTCGCGCCAGAACTGTCTCATAGAAAACACTTCATAAACGTGATAGTCGGCTTCGTAAAGCGCCGGAAGCTCGGCGATCCTCATTTTCCCACCTCCGTCAGAGCTTAATATTATGATACAGCATCCCGCGGCGCAATTCAAGCTTTTTTGAGCGAAAAGTGCAAGTTTTTGCTCGCGAAATCCATTGATTTCGCACTTTTTTACGTTTATACTGCAATAAAAAGTAAAGGCTTTGAACCGGGCCGAAAAAAACGCGAAAGGCGCCGAAAACTATGGAAGAAAAAAAGATCAGGGTGACGGTCTTCAACGAATTTATCCACGAGAAGGACGAGAGGATAAAAAAGGTCTACCCCGAGGGCATACACGGGGCGATAAAGACCTCCCTTGAAAAAGACGAAAGATTTTCCGTCCGCACCGCTACACTCGAAATGCCGCAGCACGGGCTGACAGAAGAAGCTCTCGAAAACACGGACGTTCTGTTCTGGTGGGGGCACATGGCGCACGCGAAGGTGTCGGACGAGGTCGCCGAGAGAGTGAAAGATCGCGTGTTGGACGGGATGGGGCTCGTCGTACTCCATTCCGGGCATCTTTCAAAGCCGTTCGTCAAGCTGATGGGGACCTGCTGCCGATCGAAATGGAGAGAAAACGACGAAAAGGAGCGGATCTGGGTCATCGAGCCCTCGCATCCGATCGCCGTGGGGCTTCCGGAGTTCATCGAGCTCGAAAAAGAGGAGACCTACGGCGAGAGGTTCGAGATCCCGACCCCGGACGAAGTCGTCTTCATAAGCTGGTTTTCCGGCGGAGAAGTTTTCAGAAGCGGCTGCTGCTTCAGGAGAGGGCTCGGGAAGATCTTCTATTTCAGACCGGGTCACGAGGAATACCCGACCTATTACAGAGAGGACGTCGGCAGGATCCTTAGAAACGCCGCCGAATGGGCGAAGCCGTCGGGAGGACCCCGTCCCACTCTCGGGAAATTCGCGGCTCTTGAAAACGTCCCGGACAAATTCGTCCCAAAAGGCTGAACGCGGGAGGAAGGAAAAATGAACAGACTCGGATTGATTGGCCTCGGAGGCATCGCCTCGAGGCATATAAAAGAACTTGAGCAGGTCAAAAACGCCCGGATCGGCGCTATCTGCGACGTGGATGAAACGAAGCTCGAAAAAAGAGGAGAACAGCTCGGGATCGACGGGGCTTTCCGCTTCGCGGACTACCGCGATCTCATCGCCTGCGACCAGGTCGACGCGGTCGAGATCTGCACGCCCAACTATCTTCACGTTCCGATCGCTCTGGAAGCGCTGAGAGCTCTAAAGCCGATCAACGTCGAAAAGCCTCTGTCTGCGGACCTCGCCTCGGCTTTAGAGCTTGAAGAAGCGCTGAAAAAGAACCCGGTGAAAATCATGATGTGCTTTTCCTACCGTTTCACTCCCGCAGTCAGGTTTGCAAAACACGTTATGGACACGGGGCTTCTCGGGGAGATCATAAACGTCGACGCGGCGTATCTGAAAGCGAGCGGTCTCTGGGAGAACAGAGGCATGGAGTGGCGCTTCGAGAAAGATAAAGCGGGCAGCGGAGTGCTCGGCGATCTCGGTGTCCACATGATCGACATGAGCGAGCTTCTCGTCGGAAAAATGAGGGAAGTCTCAGCCGAAACGAAGATCGTCGTCAAAGAAAGAAAAAAGCCGGGAAGCGAGGAGTTTGCCCCGGTCGAGACGGACGACTACTGCGCTTTTCTGGCGGACACCGAAAGCGGGGTATCGGAATCCTTTGTTATCACAAGGTGCGCCCTCGGCAACGCGAACACGATAAGGTTCGCGGTCTACGGCACACGCGGCGTGATCACAATAGACCTCAACGAGCCGGACAGGATCGGCGTCTGCGCGGGAGAGGTAGACCGCGTGACAGAGACCCTGCACAGCGTGAAGGTCCCAAAAAAGTTTTATCTTTCCCAGGAGCAGGCGTTCGCCGACCTTCTCGACGGAAACGCGGACGCGCTTCTTCCCACCGTCGCGGACGGCGTCAGAGCGCAGAGAGTCCTCGACGCCCTATTAAGATCCGCCGAAACAAGGATCCGCGTAAAGATCTGACGCACAAAAAATAAGACCGGCTTAGCCGGTCTCATTTTTTAATGTATTATTCCTCGTTTATCATAATTCTTAATTCATAATTCTTAATTATCCTGCGCGGCCTTCATCATTATCGCGCATTCGATGCGCTTTTTGAAGAGGCGGCAGCCGTAGTCGTAGACCTCGTTGACGTCGCCCGCGGCGTGGTAGGCGTTGGCGTCGCAGCCGCCGGAGCAGTAGAGCTTCGCCCAGCAGTCCCGGCAGGCGGGACGCGAGGCGAGGGAGACCG
>JAFTEP010000246.1 GCA_017453605.1 Clostridia bacterium | reverse complement strand
TCTCTTCCGCCGCCTGCCGCTTCGGGATGCAGCGGTCCATCGCAAGTTTTTCTATATATCTGTGCGCGTCCGGCTCCGTCATCTTGACTTCGCTTATAAGGAGCCATTTTGCGCGGTTGACGAGCCTTATCTCGTTCATCTTCTCTTCTATCGAGAGGGTCTTTTTTTCGTCTCTTCTTATCCTCTCCCGGGCGCTTATCAGCCAGCCCGACGCGAGCTGAAGGACGGATCTCGGGACAGGCTTCTGCAAAACGAAAACGCCGTGCAGGGCGAGCCTTTCGTAAGCCTCTCCGAAAGTCTCGGTCCTCGCCAGAAACATCACCACCGTCCCGGAATTTCCTCCGGCGTCCGCGGCAAACCTCATCCCCGTGTCGTCCGGAAGGGGAGAGTTGACGACGACGAAATCGAAATCTCTTTCCGACACCGCGCGTTCGGCGGTGCTGATGCACGAAACCGTCACCACCGGCGAAAAAGCGGGGACGGGGAAGAGCTCAGGCAGAGCCTGATTGAACTTTTCCGATGCGGAGACCGCCAGAACGCTGTAAACGCGCTCGTTCAGGCTCACTCTTCATCCCTCCTTTCGCCGGAGCGTTCTGAAAGATCTCAACTGCAGTAAAGATCGAGGATCTCTTTGGGGACGTTCTCTTTTATAAAGCCGTCCGCTGAAGCCGCGGCTTTTGCTTCTTCGAGACTGTCGGGGAGCATAGCGAGCTTCATCAGAAGGTTTTTGTCCGCTTTATACAGGTTCGCGTCTACCGGATCGGGAAGCGAGAGTTTGTTCTTTATCCCGTAAAGCCCCGCCCGGATCATGAGCGTGAAGGCGATATAGGGGTTCGCCGTCGGATCGGGCGAGCGAAGCTCGGCGCGCCGGAATTCGTCGGACGCCGCGGGGATTCGGATGAGCTGAGAGCGGTTCTGAGCAGACCACGACACGAATCTCGGCGCCTTCATCAGTCCGAGCCGGGCGTATGACTCTTTCGAAGGGTTCAGAAACACCGTCATCGGGACGGTCTTCTCGAGGATCCCCGCCATCATATATCCGAGTTTTTCTTTTGAATCGTCCGGACGGACGGAGACATTGATGTGGAAGCCGTTGCCCGGCGCGTCCTTCAGGGGCTTGGGTGAGAAGTCGGCGCAAAGCCCGTTCCTTCTCGCGGCGGTCCTGACGACGGTCTGGAAGGTCATGACGTTGTCCGCGGCCTCGAGAGCCTCGGCGTATCTGAAATCTATCTCGTTCTGTCCGGGTCCTTCCTCGTGATGAGAGCTCTCCGGGGTGATGCCCATTTTTTCAAGCGTCAGGCAGATCTCTCTCCTCACGTTCTCGCCCTTGTCCTCGGGGGCGATATCCATATATCCCGCGCTGTCGTACGGGATCTTCGTGGGCATGTTCCTGTCGTCTAGCTCGAAGAGATAGAACTCCTGCTCTTCTCCGAAATAAAAACTCAGCCCCGCCTTTCTCGCGTCCTCTGCGGCCTTTTTCAGAAGGCTTCTCTTGTCGCACTCGAACTGTCTTGAGTCCGGATATTTCACCGAGCAGAACATCCTCACGACCTTTCCCTGTTCCGGACGCCAGGGGAGCCAGGTCAGCGTTTCGGGATCGGGATGCTGAAAGAGATCGGAACGGCTCTCGTCGCCGAAGCCCTTTATCGCCGATGCGTCGAAGGCTATGCCGTGCTCGAACGCGCGGGGAAGCTCGTCCGGCATTATGGAGATGTTCTTCTGCTTCCCGAACACGTCGCAGAAAGCCAGACGGATGAACTTGACGTCCTCCTCCGCGACGTACTGCATGACCTCTTCTTTTGAATACTTCATTTTCTTTCCCGCTTTCCTGATTTTTTCAGTTTGCGACGTAAAGCTGTTTATAAGGATTTTTGCTGTCGGGCCTTACGACTGTGAAGGGATAATCCTTGATCTTTTCTATATCCTCGCCGAACAGACGGCAGTATTCTTCAAGATACTTTTCGATCTCTTTCATATCGTCTTCGCCAGCCGGCGCGGCGTTCACCTGAGAAGGGAACTTTATGTCGCTGCAGTCCGAGCGCAGGAACATTTTCCCTCCGTGCATACCCGTGCAGGGGAAGTTCGCGACTATCGGCGCGTTTTCTCTCCCGAGCCCGAGCACGATTATCAGACCGCCCGCCTGATACTCTCCGAGAAAGCTCCCGGTCCTGCCGCCGATCACCATGACCGGCACCTTTTCCCGGTATTCCTTCATGTGGATCCCGGCGCGGTATCCGGCGTTTCCCCTGACGTAGATGCTGCCGCCGCGCATCGCGTAGCCCGCGGCGTCGCCTATGCTTCCGTGGACCACGATCGTCCCGTTGTTCATCGTGTCGCCGACGGCGTCCTGAGCGCTTCCCATCACGGTTATCCGCGCTCCGTTCAGGTATGCTCCGAGCGCGTTTCCGGGCACTCCCTCAATAGTGACCGAGACCGAAGACATTCCGGCGCATATAAACCTCTGACCGAGACAGCCCTTCAGCGTGACGTCTCCGTCTGAAGCCCTGATCGCTTCGTTTATGGCGCGAAAATCCTTATCATTTGTCTGAATGACCATATTATACTACGCCTCCGAATTTTTTTCTACGGATATTTTGTGAAAAAATCAGATTTGACGCGGCTTTTTTCGTCAGATCGAAGTCCAGAGTGTCGAGCGGGACCTTTTCGCGGATCAGCGAGGTGTAGATCCCGGCTCTCTCCGTCGCTCCGATCAGCATGAAGCCCTTCAGAAGCCCGTCCTTTATGAAAAAGCGCCTCAGAGAGCCCTCTTCTTTTTCTTCGGTCATTTCGGCGTCGTAAGAACCGGCGCTCATTATGTGCAGACCGAAAAATCCGACGGAGTTCATCGGGATCGCCTTGTCGAAGACGGCGTTTCCTCCCGCCATGTTGACGCCGGCGGTGAATCCCTGCATATACGCGTTGGGAAGGATCGCCAGGACACGGTTTGAGTTTATCGACGAGTCGTAGCCCTCGGCGCAGTCTCCCGCGGCGAAGACGTCATTGAGGCTCGTCTTCATCGCCGTGTCGGTGATTATCCCGCGGTTTGCGTTTCCGCCCGCGTTTTTTACAAGCTCCGAATTTGCCCTGACGCCGACGGCGAGAACGAGAACGTCAAAATCCACTTTGGCTCCGCTCTTCATATACGCTTTGTTCTTCTCAAAGCGCACCGCGCTGTCAGAAAGCATGAAGCTTATGCCGTTTTCCTCGAGATGCTTCTGCACGACGGCGGCGCAGTCCGCGTCGAGGATGCTCGAAAGGACGCGGTCGGCAAGATCGCAGACCGTGATGGAAGCGACTCTGTCCCTTATACCCTCCGCGCATTTGAGACCTATCAGTCCGGCGCCGACTATCAGCACTCTGCTGTCTTCTGTCAGCGCTTCCTCCAGCGCGAGAGCGTCGTCGAGCGTCATGAAGCCGAAACGCTTTTCGACCTTATCGAGCCCCTCGAAGGGCGGCACGAACGGTCTCGAGCCCGCCGCGACGCATAGGGCGTCGTAGCTTATTTTTGTCCCGTCGTCGATTTCGACGGTCTTTTTTCCGGGATCGAGCGTCTCGGCGCATTTGCCGAAGATCACTTTGCATGAGTTTTCTTCGTAAAAATTCTCCGGGCGGTACTTCATCCTTTCGGTGTCCGTCTTCTCTTCGAGATAGTATGATATCAGCGGCCTCGAATAGACGTGGCGGTCTTCTTTTGACACCACCGTTATCGCTCCGTCCTTATCGACCGAGCGGATCCCTTCGATACAGCCGACGGCGGCGGTGGCGTTTCCGACGATCAGATAGTTTTTCATTCTTCGCCGCCCCTCTCTTCGTACACTATCGCCTTGTTCGGGCAGCCCTCCACGCAGGCGGGCGAACCGCAGGCGTTTTCGAGACAGAGTTCGCACTTCTGCATAGTGCCGTTCTCTCCGGGAGCGAGCGCGCCGTAGGGACAGACTAAAACGCAGGTCAGACAGCCGACGCATTTTGTGCGGTCTATCTTCACGACGCCGTCCTTTTTCGAGATCGCGCCGGCTATGCAGCTCTTGACGCACATCGGATCGGTGCAGTGACGGCAGGACACCGCGAAGGTGATCTTGTCGTCCCCCTCGACGTGGATGCGCGGGAAGATCTTTTTGTCTTTGAGCGCGAACACCATGTCCTTCAGTCCGGAATTGGCGAACGCGCAGTTATATTCGCACAGATGGCATCCTAAGCACCACTGTTCGTTCACGTAGACACGCTTCATCTTTTATTCCCCCGCGTGAGAGATACCGAGGATCTCGAGTTCCTTGGAATTGAGCCCGACGCCTCTGAGCATCAGTCTGTTGCCGCGCAGGGCTTCGATGGAGTTGATCCCCATTCCGCCCATGATCTCCATTATCTCGTGTCTCCACGCAGTCATCAGGTTGACGAGTCTCTGCGAGCCGAGATCGGGATTCAGACGCTTGACCAGATCCGGCCTCTGTGTGGCGATGCCCCAGTTGCACTTTCCGCTCTGGCAGGTCCTGCAGAGGTGACAGCCGAGCGCGAGAAGCGCGGCGGTCGCTATATAGCAGGCGTCCGCTCCGAGCGCGATCGCCTTCACCACGTCTGCGGCGCTCCTGATTGAGCCGCCGACCACCAAAGACACGTTGTTCCTGATCCCCTCGTCCCTGAGTCTCTGATCGACCGAAGCGAGCGCAAGTTCGATCGGTATTCCCACGTTGTCCCTGATCCGTGTGGGCGCTGCTCCCGTGCCTCCGCGGAATCCGTCTATCGCGATCACGTCGGCTCCGCTCCTGGCGATTCCGCTCGCTATGGCTGCGATGTTGTGCACCGCGGCGACCTTCACGATGACGGGCTTCTTGTACTCCGTCGCTTCCTTGAGCGAATACACGAGCTGTCTGAGGTCTTCTATCGAATAGATGTCGTGATGCGGAGCCGGAGAGATCGCGTCCGAGCCCTCGGGGATCATCCTCGTCTTCGAGACGTCGCCGACTATCTTAGCGCCGGGCAGATGTCCGCCTATTCCGGGCTTTGCGCCCTGACCCATTTTGATTTCTATCGCGGCACCCGCGCTCAGGTAGTCCTCGTGGACTCCGAAGCGTCCCGACGCCACCTGGACGACCGTGTTCTTCCCGTACTGATAGAAGTCCTCGTGCAGACCGCCCTCGCCGGTGTTGTAGAGGATGCCCAGCTCGGTGGCGGCGCGGGCGAGGGAAGCGTGCGCGTTGTAGCTTATCGAGCCGTAGCTCATCGCCGAGAACATCACCGGCATCGCGAGCTCTATCTGAGCGGGAAGCTCCAGATCGAGCTTTCCGTCTTCGGCGCGTTTCACGGCGGAAGGCTTTTTGCCGAGGAAGACCTTCGTCTCCATCGGCTCTCTCAGAGGATCTATCGGAGGATTCGTGACCTGCGAGGCGTTCAGGAGGATCCTGTCCCAGTAGACCGGCAGAGGCTTGGGGTTTCCCATCGACGATAAAAGGACGCCTCCGCTGTTTGCCTGCTTGTAGATCTCCCTTATCGTGTCGTTTGACCAGTTCGCGTTTTCTCTGAGAGTGCAGGCGCTCTTTGTGATCCTCAGCGCTCTGGTCGGGCATAAAGACACGCAGCGCTGACAGTTGACGCATTTTGTTTCGTCGCTCACCATTATCCCGCGTTCGGCGCTGAACGAGTGAACCTCGTTCGCGCACTGTCTTTCGCAGACCCGGCAGGCGATGCAGCGCGTCTGATCGCGCAGGACTTCAAATTCCGGGAAAACAAATTCGACTCCCATCAGAAATTCCCCTCCTTCACTCTGAATATGACCGGCTCGCCGCCGGAGGGCGCCCGGACGTTCACGGCGTCCGGCTCCATTTTCCTTATCGCCGCTTCTTCGCTCGCGATAAAGGCTTTGTCGTCCTTTTCTCCGACGACCATCGAGCGCAGCTTCAGTCTGTCGTTGAGAGCCATCAGCCCTCCCTCGAATCCGAGAACGATGGAGAAGGGCCCCGTGACAAGAAGGCTCGGGAAAACGGTCCTCAGAAATTTGAGCTTTCTCTTCTCGTATTCGTCGGTCTTACTTTCTATCGTGCTCCAGAACGGCGCGGCTATAACGTTCGCGGCCTCCGTCATCGTCAGCCCCTGGACCCGGATCAGGTAGTCGAGGATGTATGTGATGACCTCCGTGTCCGTCTGAAGGGTGCATTTGTATCCGAACATTTCTATGAAGCGTCTGTTCGCGTCGTAGGAAGAGATCTCGCCGTTGTGGACGATCGACCAGTCTAAAAGCGAGAACGGATGAGCTCCGCCCCACCAGCCCGGGGTGTTCGTCGGGTATCTCCCGTGCGCAGTCCAGCTGTAGCCCTCGTATTCGTCGAGCCTGTAGAATCTTCCGACGTCCTCCGGGAATCCAACGGCCTTGAAGGTCCCCATGTTCTTTCCGCTCGAAAAGACGTATGCGCCGTCCATCTCGGTGTTGATCTTCATGACGGTGCGCGCGACGAATTCCTTCTCGTCGAGCTGCAGATCCGCGAGCACGGATTTGAGCGGCGCGACGAAGTATCTCCAGATTATCGGTTCGTCGGTGATCTCGGCGATCTTTCTTTTCGGGATCAGTTCGCCCTTGACGATCTCGAAGCGTTCCTTCAGAAAAGCCTCGCATTTTTTTCTCGTGTCCCGGCAGTCGAAAAACAGATGCAGGGCGTAAAAGTCCTTGTGCTCGGGATATATCCCGTAGCCGGCGAATCCTCCGCCCAGACCGTTGGAACGGTCGTGCATCGTCTTCATCGCTTCCGCTATGCCCTGACCCGTCATCAGCTTTCCTTCTCTTGATATGACCGCCGCTATAGCGCAGCCCGACGGTATCCTGACTCTGCCTTCCTTAAAATTCTCGACCATTCTTCTTCACCTTTCTTGGGTTTTCTTCCGTGACGGTTAAGTCACGCAAAAAACGAAAGACGCCCATTTTTTCGCGGATGCTGTCCGGCGAAAAATGAACGTCTTTGCTCATTGACTTGCATTATACTCGCATATTTTGCCTTTGTCAAGGGAAAATCGGCGTAAATTTTTCTTTTTTGCAGGAAAACCCGAAAAAAATTTCAAAAAAGCCTTGACAAAACTCATTTGGCGGTGTATAATCGCCGACGTGAAAAGGCAAGGGCGTCTTTGAACCCGCGGGTTTGAAGGCGCTTTTCACTTTTTTATATTTCATCCGGACGCACGGGTGTCCGCGAAAAAACAGAATAAAAAATAAAAAATGAAGGCAAAGGCGTCTTTCGTGTTCAGGCATGAAAGGCGCCTTCACTTCGTTTGAAAAGCGAAAAGGAGATTAAGAAAATGAAAACCGTATCGGAGTACTTCGGCTGTCAGGTGTTCGACGACAGAG
>JAFTEP010000245.1 GCA_017453605.1 Clostridia bacterium | reverse complement strand
TGCAGGGTCTGGGGTTGTCGGCTCCGCCGGAATTGACGTAGAAGGTGAGTCTTCCTTCCTTCTCGCAGTCTCTGGTGTGGGGAGTCGTGAGGACTTCGATCGTGAAGGGAGCCTGGGGAGCGTAGTCGTTGTCGGGAGTCGCGCCCTTGAAGTAGGAGCGCGGAACGTAGATCTTGTTGTCGTAGAAGCGGTCGTTGATGAACGCGATCGCCTGGTTGGAAAGGGGCTCGGGTCCGCGCAGATAGTTGAGCATCGCAAACGAGGCGTCCTTGTCCATCGGATAGACGTTGAGGGCAACGATGGTCAGCGCGACGACGGCGGCGGGATTCCTGAGATCGGCGCCGGGCAGGGCCTTGAAGCCGTCGAGAGTGGTGGGAATGTCGTCGAAAACGAAGCTTTCGGAGCCGGAATCGTTCTTGAGAACGCTCGCGGCGGCCTCTTCGACCTTCTTTTTCAGGTTGTCAAAAAAACTCATTGTGTTTCCTCCTTTTCTTTTAGAAAGATGGGTCTCTGTGAGTATTTTATCATAAGACCGTCAAAAATTCAACCGTTTTTTCGTTTTTTCTCAAGGTGCGTGACGTGTTTTTTCAGCCGGCGCCCAAAGAAGCCCTGAAGTCTTCGAGGATCTGAGATGCGACCCAGATATTGACCTCGGGTCTGTAGTGGACCAGATCCTTGATGAAAAGTCCGCTGCCGCGCTGATCCGGGACGAACTGAGGCGCGTTCCTGACGTCGAAGACCGAGACGTTGGCGTTATCGCGAGCCAGAGAGTCGAACACTTTGTTGATATACTGAAGGCTGTCAAGCATCCCGCCTGTCGGGTCGAGTTCGAGCGCCCTGTCGGGACAGACGATCCTGTGCAGAACAACGGGCGGGATAAGTCCGAGGCTTTCGTAAAAGCCCGAAAAAAGCCTTTCGTAGATCTTTTTCAGCCCGGCTCTTTTCAGCGCGGAAGACTTAAGCGTGAAGTCCTGCTCGCCTCCGCGCCAGTGGATCCCTGCGATCCTGTAGCTTTTGTTCATTTTCTCAAAGCTCTTTTGGATGAGCGAAAAGATATGCAGAGCGAGCGGATAAAGCGAGACTTTCACCGTCCCGAGCTTTCCCGGCACGAGGATCTTTTCACGGTCCGGGGACCACATGTAGTTTTTTGTCACGCCCTCGGCGCCGATGGAAATGTTGATGACGTAAAGATCCGGGAGGTCTTCTCCGGCGTCCTTCGCGTCCTGCCATTGGCGGGCGAGACAGTTCGAGACGGAATAGGTGTGGTCGTTCTCCTCTCCGAGGATCGTGCCGTCGCCCGTGTAACCGGTCCAGACGAGCTCGGGGATATCATACGAGAGGTTGGGGTCGCGATTAAGCCCGAAAACGTTTTTCAGGGGCTTTACTATCCTCTCGTTCTCCGGCATAAGCGTCGCGTAGCCGACGGCGTTCGACTGACCGAGCAGAATGAAGACGGCGGCGTCGGGTCTTTTCATTCGGCTGCCTCCCGCTTTTTCAGACTATGGTCTTCTCGAGATAGTCGAGAGACAGATCGACCATTTTTTTGCCGAGTTCGGGGTTCGCTTCGGCGGCGCTGACTGTGAACCAGTGCTTCTTGTCTCCGAGGCGCTCGAGCTTCACGGCTTCGGGATAGAGCGCCATCAGGATCGAGCTCTCGAATTTTCCGGCGTGGTCGTAGCCCGTGGCGTTCTGCACCTCAGGTGACATCGTCGGGATGACCTTGATCCAGCTGAACGGATCGGAGCCGCCGCCGAGATTCGAGTAGTAGTCGCTGAAGCTCTCGCTCCCCCACCAGCCCTGACCGAGGGTCTGTTCGAGATATTCCATCGTCGCGCGCTTTGCCGCCTTCATATAAGAGAGCGTCATCGGCATCAGCGAACCCTGCTCGAACTGGTGATGGATCAGAACGTAGACGTTTTTGAGTCCCGAGGAGAGCATACTGAAAAATACGTAATACAGATACTCCTCGAATGCGTTCTCCCTGACGTGGACCGTGCCGGTCGTCGCGTCGCCGACGGCGTAGCTCGACGGGCTGTAGCTGACGGAGGGCGCGATGATGAGGTTCTTTCTTTCGGCGAGTTTTTCCAGAAGCCCCTGAGCGACCAGAGTATCGCAGCCGTAGGCGCAGTGAGGTCCGTGATATTCGACGGTGCCGCCGACGATCACGACGGGAGTGTTGTTAATCTTAGCCTCTTCAAGTTCGCGCGGAAAACATTTGTCGAGATACATATCATGCTCCTTTTCACTGAGCGAAGCCCAGAGTCGTATAGTAAGCGAGATTTGTCTGGCGGTTGTCGAGCCTGCCGTACTGGACGACGACCGGTACCGACGAAGAGAGCTTCATAGCGTACTGGGTCTCCTTCGGGACTTCGAAGCCGCACATATCGTCGACGTTGTTCATCCTGAAGCAGCGCACTCTGCCGGCGCCGACAGTCCATTTTATCCCGTCGACGGGATCGCGGTCGACAAAGAAGAGCCTGACGGCGATCTCGGCGTCGGAGTCGGTGTCGTTGACGACGATCACGGATTCGTGTCCCTTGAGGACTCCCTCACCCTCCGGCGGAAGCTCGCAGTCGGGGATGAGCCAAAGTTTTTTGCCGATGGCGTTAAGTTCAGACATCGAGTTCAATGATCCCCTTTCTCAGATATTCGGTCATGGATTCGCAGCCGTTTTTCGTGACGGCGATCCCCTTCTCCCAGCGTACGCCGAAGGTCGGGCCGGAGATGAAGGTGTCGACCTGGAAGGTCATGTTTTCTTCGAGCGCGTAGTCGCTGGTGGTCTCCATCCACGGAGCCTCGACCTCGATCATGCCGGTGCCGTGGCAGGGACCGTAGACGAAATTGTCCTTCATGCCGTTGTCGCAGTAGAGCTTATAGAAGTCCTTGGCGATATCGCTGGCGATGACGCCCGCCCTGATGCGCCCGACGGTCCATTCGTGAGCCTGACGGCAGAATTCGACGATGCGCCTTCTCTCGCCCTCGAGTTTTCCCATGACGACCGGGAGACCGATGGACGGAGAATAGCCGTCGATCTTCGCGGAGAGGTTGAGCTGGACGATGTCGCCCTTCTTGATCTCTCTGTAGCGGGAGCGGCTGATCGCGTGGCGGGTCGAGTCCTCGCTGAAAACGTACATCGGCAGGCCCTCGTATTCGGCGCCCTCCTCGTAGATGACCTTCTGCGCGACGCCGACCATCTGGAGCTCGGTCACTCCGGGATGAAGTGCGGCGATGACCGCGTCGGTCGCCTTTTCGATGATGCGGAAGCCCTCGCGGATGCAGGCGAGCTCGTTCGGGCTCTTGATCTTTCTTAATTCGACCATGATATCGCTGCAGTTTGAGATCTCGGCTTCGGGGAACGAGGCTTTCAGACCCTCGATGATGGGAAGGGTGCACTCGACGTAGCTTCCCAAACCGATCTTCAGCTTCTTTCCCTTGACTCCGAGCGCCGCAAAGACCTCGGCGAAGGTGCTCGCCTTGAGTTCGGGATATTCGGGATCCGCGCTCTCGCGGAATTCCTTGAGGACGAACTGCCTTTTTATCTTTCCGAAATCGGCGGCGAACTTTTCGGACTCGGGTCCGACCAGAAGCGCCGCCTCGCCGTTTGCGGCGATCGCGACTCCGGCGCGCTCGAACAGCGGCCAGAAGCCGGAGAAATAGCGGGCGTTGGCGTAGTCGCTCTCGGTGCTCGAAACGACCATCACGTCAAGGCCTTTTGCGGCGACGAGCTTTGCCGCCTTTGCGATCCTTTCGAGGTATTCGCCGTCAGGGATGAAAACTCTCTTCACCATTTTTCTTCTCTCCTGTTTCTTTAAAATAATTAAAGCACAAGCTTTCAGGTAATTATAACATATAAAAGTCATTTTGTCTTTGCATTATCATAAATTTTCCTTGCACTATCGTCAATTTTTCGGCAAATCATTCAAAGCTCTTGACTTGCCGGACGCGCTGTGATACTCTTTAGGAGGGGGTGAGAAAATGCCTCGGTACAAACTCCAGCCGTTCAGGTCAGACCTGAATGTGACAAGGATCGCGTATCTGCACTATTTTGAATTCAGCCAGTCGTATCACACGAAAGCGGACTCTCATCCGTTTTGCGAACTGATCTACACCGACCGCGGGAAGATAAGCGTGAGCGCCGAGAACTACTCGGGCGAACTCGGGACGAACAGGCTCCTCATCCACCGCCCCGGAGAGAGACATTCTCTCTCAATAGGCGAACACGCCGCGCCCAACGTCATAATAATAGGCTTTGAATGTTCCTGCGAGAGGCTCGATCCGCTCTCGAGGGCTCCTGTGACGCTGAGCCCGATCCAGGAAAGGCTGCTCGCGCAGATCGTCAACGAGGGGATGGCGGTCTTCGCGCCTCCGTACGACATAGTGAACACGTTTTTCATGAAAAAGCGCCCTAACGTCCCGTTCGGCGCCGAACAGCTCCTGAAAGAGAGTCTGGAGCGCTTTCTCATCGGGCTCGTCAGGGACGCTTTCGACAGATCGCGCGCCTCGGACGGAGAGGCGGAGCTTCTGCCTCCGACGGTGCTGGCGGTCAAAAACTACGTCGACGAGAATTTCGCCTCGAAGATCACCCTCGAAAACCTCTGTTTTCTTTTCGGCACCAACCGCACCTCTCTTTGCGCCGAATTCAAAAAGCACGTCGGGAAGAGCGTTTCGGAATACATCGTCTCGGCAAGAGTCGCGGAGGCGAAGTCGCTGATAAGATCCGGCGGCTTCAAGATGAACCAGATCGCCGAACGCTGCGGCTTCGAGTCCGCTCACTACTTCTCGCGGCAGTTCAAGAAGTGCTCCGGGGTCTCCCCGACGGAATACTCGCTGAGCGTCAAATCAAAGCTCAAATTATCCTGAGCGCCTTGACAGAAACGCCCGAAAAGTGTATCATTTAAACTGTATGAACGATCCACGGAAATCGAAAGGATGCCACTGATGAACTGCGACGGGATAGAAGCGACACAGATAAACGACGGGCTTTCGGAAACGGCCGCCTGCGCCGGAGCGTCGGTCTACGACAAACCAAACGGGCTCGTCTTCGTTTCGTATATGACCGGCGTGCCGAAGCGCTACGGTGAATCGACGGGGAAACTCAGACTGTGCGTCTTCGCGCCGTCTCAGCCGACGAACGTCAGACACCGCGCGATAGACGAAGGGGTCGGAGGATCCCGGGGACTGCTGTGCACCGCGCACTGTCTTGTCGGCGACGGGCGCACAAGGATGATCTTCACGACCACGCGCGGAGAGCTCGCCGCGTTCAGCCGCGACTACGACTTTTTTTCCGACAGCGTTTCGGAACGAAGAGAGGTCTTTCTGAAAATCGACGGAGAAAACTTCAGGCTCGACAACTCCTCCTACAAGCGCTGTCTTTCGGTCTTCGGACTCAAAGCCTCAAGTTCGAGCGCGCCGATCGTCAACAAGATCACGTCTTATGAAGGCGAGCTTTACACCGCCGTCACTCTCGACGATCTGAGCTACGCGATACTGTGCAGGATCAAAGACAACGTCCTCGTGCCCTTCGCCGCCGCTCCGGACCCGACGACCTACGAATTCAGGTACTGCATAAATCGGGACGGGATCCACGCGGTTTACCGCGTCCCGCCGGACGATCACAAAACGGGACACGGAGGATATACCTTCTCGCCGGACGGAGGAAAGACCTGGAGATCGCAGATCTTTGCCGACGGGATCCAGTCGAGGCCGGACGTCTTCCTCCGGCGCGGAGAGCCCGTGATCGCCTACAATTTCAAAAGCGAACGCGAGATAAAAGACTTTCCGCCGATGCACAATCACCGCAACGCGGTGAGGTTCGTTCAGAACGGAAAGACCCTGCTTGAGCTGTTCAGCAAATACGGCATCGTCGAGCACGAAACGCTTTGTATCGCCGGCGATCTCTATATGTCGTTTTCAAACTGTCCGCAGGCCCTCTCTACGGAAAACGGCGCGGCGTGGATCGAGGAGGGCAGACCCGTCGAGCAGGGGAAAGAAGCTCTTCAGTGGGCAAAGCTCGATATTTGACCTCCGATGCAGGATTTTCCCGCTCTGCGTAAAACGATCGGGAGAAAGGATAAAGAAAATGAAAATAAAAAAACTCGCCGCCGTCTTTCTCGCGCTTATTTCGGCTCTCTTTCTGTTCGCCTGCTCCGACGGCTCCGGAAGCGACACCGAGGAGAGCGTCTACTACTCGAAGATCCGCGTCAACGACTGCGTCAAAATACATTTTTCGGGCTATGATACTCTCGGGACGGCGCAGTTCAGATTCGAGTGCGCCGCAATCGTGAAAAACAACAGAAAGGTCTTCGGGCTCACCCTCGCGTCGAGCGCGGACGAAGTCGCCTCCGCCGCAAAAGGTCTCGAAAAGCTGCTCTCGGGATATCTCAGCAAGACCGAGGGACTGAAGAACGGCGAGAGGATAAAGTTCGTCTGGGACGGCGGAGAGAAGAAAATGACCGAGACCCTTGAAAAGAAATACGGCAAGGGCGCGATCGCGGCGACCGATTTCGACGTGACTGTCTCTTCACTCATTCCGCTCACGGACTATTCGCTCGAAAACGACCACTCGCTTCAGTTCGAGGGGATCGACGGCGAGGGAAAAGCCGTCGTGCGCTTTGACGCCTCCCTGCCGGAAGAAGCGAGGATCTGTACCCTATCAAAATCAGAGGGGCTGAAAAATGGGGAAAAGATCACTCTCAGCTTCGACGGATCGGTCGCCGACTACTACCTGACCCAGGGAAAGCGCGTGGAGGAACTCAGTTTCTCCCGCACGGTCGAGGGTCTGGCGGAATACGTCACCGGAGCCGACATGATTAAGCCGGAGGAGTTCGGTCTGTTCGAGCCGGAGATCGCGGAGGGCCTGCAAAGCTACGCCGGCAGCCGTCTTAAAAGCGGAGCCGGGATAGAGATAAAAGAGTTTTTCGGACAGATGGTCGTCCGGTACGCTCCCGACGCCGGCGAGACCCACAACAGGCTTTATATGATCTATAAAGCGGTTTTGACCGGGACGGAAACGGAGCCGAAAGAGTTTTTCTTTGCTCCGTATATTGTAAACGCCGCCTGCACGCCCGAGGGCGAGCTTCCGGGATCGGTGGCATACCACCCGGTCCTGCCGCTCGGGGAAGAGGATCCGGGCTTCGAAACGGAAGCGGGGACCGTGAAGGGCTTCGAAACGCTCGAAGATCTCTGGATCGCGCTCGGGCTCGGCGCGGACGGAGCCGGAACGGACACGAGCTTCGAAGCGCCTGAGATACCTCAGGCTCAGACACAGGAATCCGATCAGACAGAGGGAGGACAAAAATGAGTTTTTCCGGAACTGTTAAAGACGCGAAGGGAAATCCTCTCGCGGGGATCACCGTAACGGACGGAAGGAATCTTGCAAAAACAGACGCCGAGGGGAAATATTTCCTGCCCGGCTGGGAGAGAGCGAGAGTCATCAGCGTCTGCGCGCTGACTCTCAGGGACGACGACTGGTATAAGAGCGCCGACTCAAAAGACTTCGACTTTTGTCTGCATCCCGCCGAAAACGGGGAAGATTTCTGCTTTCTGCACACCTCCGACACCGAGATAGACGGCAGAGAGGACTGCGGATGGCTCGATTTTGTCAGAAAACAGGTGAAAAAGCACTCGCCCGCTTTCATCGTCGACACCGGCGATATCTGCAACATGGACGGACTGGTGCGGCATCACTATCTATTAAATAAAGAGAGCGCCGGGTGTCCCGTGAGATACACCATCGGCAACCACGACTTCGCGGGCCCGGAATACGGCGAGCAGACCTACGAAAAGTATTTCGGTCCGACCTGGTATTCCTTCGACTGCGGGAAGATGCACTTCGTCGCCGTCTCCTACGGGAAGGGCGACGTGAAATCGGGGTACGAGACTGACGACCAGTGGATCTGGCTCAGAAACGACCTCGAGCACTTCAAGCCCGAGGCGCTCACGATCCTGAGCCACCGCCACTGCCGCTGCGAAGAGGAGGAGAGCTTCGAGCAGGAGACCGGGGACGGCGTAATCGCTCTCAGGGATCACTCTCTCAAGGCGTGGGTCTTCGGGCATCTGCACTCGAACTTCGCGCACGAGCACACGGGTGTGCTCAACGTCTGCACCGCCTGCCCGGATCAGGGCGGGATCGACTCCTCGGAGGCGGGGCTCAGAAAGATCAGCGTCAGGGGCGATAAGGTCACGACAAAAATGCTCTACAACGCTCCCGCAGCCCGCGGAGGAGAAAAGGGCTCGTGGCAGACCGTGACCGACGGCTTCTGCATCGCGCCTCCCGTTTTATCGGACGGCAGGCTCTTCGTTTCCTGCTTCGACGACGGATATCCCAAAAAGTGCGGAGTGACGTGTATCGACGAAAAGTCCGGGAAAGCGCTCTGGAAATTCCCCACCCCCGACGGCGTCAAGGGAAGCGTCACACTATACGGCAAAAAAGTGTTCTTCCAGGACACCAAATGCACGCTCTACGCGCTCGACAAGAACACGGGTAAACTTTTATACTCCGCTAAATTCCGCGTCAGTCAGCCGATGTTCACCAGAAACTCTCCGATCATCGCGGACTCTCTTCTGATCGCGGGCAACCCCGCGAACGTGATAGTCCTCGATCCCGAGACCGGAAAGGAACTGAGAAGGCTCGACGGACTGCGCTCCGAGTCGACAATAGCCGGCTTCGTGTGGGATCCGTTCAGAAAACAGCTCATCGTGAACTCGCACTGGCGCGCGCTGAGAGCGGTCGATCCGAACGACTGCCGTCAGATCTGGAGAAAGCCGGACGTGCCGATCTGGTTCAGGTCTTCTCCCCCGCTCGTGACAGAGAAAGCGCTCTACACCTGCGGATACAACAAGCTCGTTTCGGTAGATCCCCTGACCGGGGAGTTCATCGCGGTCTCGGATCCCGGCTGCGTCGCAGACTCGCCCGAGCCGCCGGCGCTCCATGACGGCGTGCTCTATTTCCCGACCGGGAGCGGCGGCGTGAAGGCGGTCGATCCCGAAACGCTCGAAGTCATGTGGGGCTTTGACGCCGGAGAGGCGAAGATCTTCCCGATCCCCTACCTCTACGGCAAGGTGCAGACCGTCTGCGGCACGCCGAAGTTCCTGGGCGGAACGCTCATCTTCACGTCGGCAGACGGAGGACTTTATTTCTACGATCTGAAAACGCGCCGGAGGATAAAAAGAACAGAGCTCGGCGCGCCCTCGCTCTGTTCACCCGTATTGACCGAAAACTCTATAATCACCGCGGATTTCTACGGCAGGATCACAAAATTCAGCCTGTAAAATATTCTCCGTCGGGACCGACCGCGCGGTCGCCGCTCCTGAAGTGAGGCACTCCGCCGCTGTCGATGATCTCCTGCTTCATCCTCGCCTTATCCTCGTACATCGCCTTGTCCGCGGTCTTGACAAGCTCGTCGAGCTTGTCGCCGCGGGAACGCTTCAGACATCCGAACGCGCAGGAATATCCCGCCTCGGCGAGCTTTTCGCGCATGAGAGCGACGTCCTTTTCGACCTTTTTCATATTGCCGGTGTAATAGAAGATCTCGAACTCGTCGCCTCCGACGCGGTAGACGCTCTTGCGGATCCCGGAATCGGCGGTCAGGGAGTTCGCGACGGCCTGGAGCGCGACGTCTCCGGCGGCGTGTCCCTGATTGTCGTTGATCCATTTGAGTTCGTTCATATCGACCGATGCGACCGCGAGAACGCTCTTGGAATGACTGTCAAGATCTCTGAAGAAGCACTGTCGCGTGAGAAGCCCAGTGAGCGAGTCGATGTTCGCCGCGTGGATATACAAGAAAAGATAGTACAAAACGATCTCGGCGGCGAAGATGTCGCTGTAGTCGCTGTCTCCGTTGCCGAAGAGCGCCAGGAGAACGACTCCCGCAAGACCGCTGCAGACGATGAAGACGATCCCGATCCTCTCGCTCCTGTAGGCCTTCCTGAAATTGAGAAGGTTGAGGACAAGGAACACTCCGGCGTAGAATACGAACAAAAAATACCTGTAGAGGCTTAAGGAGCCCCCCTGCCAGTGATTGTCCTGAGTAAAATATATGATCAGTTGAGTGTACTGCGACGAAGTGAACAGGGGGATGGAAATAAACCACGGAAGAGTCAGCCACCACTGACTCTTTTTCATCGGCGCGGTTATCTGCGTCAAAAAGATCATGATAAGCGGCTGGAGCAGATAGATCGCGACGCTGAGGATGACCCTCCACGGGCTCAGCGTCTCAAAGGACTGTGTATAGATCTCCGCGCGGATCATGACCGCGTCGAGAAAGAGCATCACGAGAGCCGCGGCGGTCCATTTGACGATCCGGCGCGGGATATGGACGCTCGCCGCCATAACGACGGCAAGACCGAGAATCTCGAGCAGAAGAACGTATTTTTCGCAGATAAAATCGATAATTGACATTTCTTGCTCCGAATAAAATGAATGGACCTTGAACGCGGCGGCGAAAAGCCCTCGCGTTTTTTTTATTTTACAACCCTTAAAAAAATAATGCAAGGATTTTTTGAAAACAGACGGTGAATACTTTTTTCAGCCGGATCTGCGCGTGTTTCTCAGGCGCTGAGTAAGAGCGGCGCCTTCCTTCAGAAGAACGCGCCTCAGTGCGGGATAATCGGGACAAACGGACTTCAGAAGAGCGTGAAAGCGCGGGGAGTGATCCATATAGAACCTGTGGCAGAGTTCGTGGAGCACCACGCTTTCCCTCACGTTTTCGGGAAGAAGCACGAGAAGAGTGTTGAAGCAGAGCGTCCCGTCGGATTTGCAGCTCCCCCAGCGTGAGAGCATCGGCCTGACCTTCACCGCGGCGACGCTTGCTCCGACAAGAGGAGCGAGCCTTCCGACCGCTTCGGGAAACCATTTCGAGGCTTCATCCCGGAGCGCATCGAGTTCGGCGCGGCTGAATGGCTCGGCGTGAGATGAGACAGGGATCTGAGAGAGCTTTTTATTTATCCAGTCGAGGTGCGAGAAAACGAATCTGTCGATCTCGCGCTGCGGAGTGCGCCGAGGAGAGCGGACCGTGATCCCGTCCGGCCCCACCTGAACGGCGAGAGTGCGGCGGTCGGAGCGGACGAGGACGTATTCCGGGATCTTCATTCTCCCCTCCTGCGTCCCGAAGGATCGAAGCCCGTGATGACGCGGACCGCCTCGGAGGCGGCCAGATACCCCGCGACCGGCGGAACGAAGGAGACGGAACCCGGGACGCGCCGTCTGCCGGGAGGACAGCTTCCGGCGTCGACGTCCTCAAAAGGCTCGAGAGGAAGTTCGCGGGAGGCGACGACCCTGAGAGAATCTATCCCCATCGCCCTGAGCTTTTTTCTCATTAGGCGCGCCAGAGGGCAGACGGAGGTCTCGAAAACGTCGCAGAGATAAAGCGCCGAGGGATCGATCTTGTCGCCGGTGCCCATCGAGCTGACCATCGGGGTGCCGGCTTCGCGGCAGGCGGAGACGATCGCGAGTTTCGCGGTGAGAGTGTCGACGGCGTCGATCACGAAATCGAAGGCGCCGAAATCAAAATCGGAGGCGTTTCCCGGCAGGATAAAGACGCGGTGAGTGCGGATGACGGCGCGGGGATTTATATCCGCGAGCCTTTCGGCGGCGGCATCGGTCTTGTATCTGCCGACGGTGGAATTAAGCGCGAAGAGCTGTCGGTTGAGATTGCTCGGGGAAACGACGTCGTTGTCTATGAGGTCTATACTCCCGACTCCCGCCCTCACGAGGGCTTCCGCAGCGCTGCCGCCGACGCCTCCGAGCCCGAAGACGGCGACTCTGGACGAGGCGAGTTTTTTAAGCGCTTCTTTTCCCAGAACGAGCGCCGTTCTCGAAAACTGAGCGTTTTCAGACGGATCGAATTGAATTTCCCGCACTCTCTGCCGCCTCCTTTCGCCGCAAAAGAATTTACTTTTCGTTTTTATGATTTTTGTTGTCTTCGATGACCTCGACGCCGTTCTCACGGCAGATGAGGTGCGAAAAATACCTCATGGCGTTTTCGGTCGTGCCGTGAATGAAGATCACGCGAGCCGTGACGCTCTCGTCGTCACAGCCGATGATGCGCACGACCTTGAGTTCGAGACCGTTTGCCTCGCATATATCCCTCGCCCGCTCCGCTATCGCAAAGTCGGGGGCGCTTTTCAGAATGACGAAGGGGCGCTTGTCGTCGATGAAATCGAGAAGCCTTCCGAGGATGATGAGGAGCACCAGAGTGAGCACGGTGAAGATCACCGCCTCGAGCACGAAGCCCGATCCGCAGGCGAGACCGATCGCGGTGCAGATCCAGAGAGTGGACGCCGTGGCGAGGCCCTTGACGCTGAATTTGTCGCGGACGATCACTCCGCCGCCGAGAAAGCCGATGCCGGTGATGACCGCCGCGGCGATACGCGAGGTGTCGTAGTTGAGATCGGCGGACATAGTGCCGTTTACAATATCTATCGAGCCGTCCGCCATACGGATCGCCCATATCGACAGCGTCATCAGAAGCGAACTTCCGAGCGCCATCAGAGAGTGTGTCCTGACGCCCGCCGCTTCTCCGCGGAGCTGCCTTTCAAGGCCGATGAAAAAGCTAAGGAGCGCGGCGATCGTTGCGGTGAGAAAAACGTAGAGTATAAGGCCGTCGCCCTGATTTTCGTGTATGAGGTCAAGGAGCCATTTGTCCATTTTTATATCTCCGTATCAACTGACTTTTTTGTTTTCCGCCCGGGATCGGACCCTGAAACGATTATACATTATTTTGTCCGTTTTTTCAAGAGCAAGGCGTTTTTTCAAGCCGCCGGAAAAGAAAAAACGCTCCGAAAGCCCCTTTTTCGGCTTTGCAAATCAAAAAATAAGAAAAAAACGCTTGACAAGATAAAAAAAGCGTGGTACACTTTATCGCAGTACCAAACAAAAGGAGAAATGAGTCTATGAAAACTCAGCGCGGTGTTTTCGCCCTCCTTCTACACGTTATCGGCCGACTTAGCTCATTCCAGTCGCGATAGCGTCCTTTGGTCATGCAAGCGTTCCCGGATGAAAAAAACGGGATAAAGAGCGAGAGCTTGGCTTGCGGCGTCGGACGCCGCAGGCTTTTTGTTTTCCGGGGCGAACAGGTTTAATAAACTATCCGCTATCAAAACGCAGTCAGGAGAAAGAAAAATGAAAAGGATCAAAGTGTGCGACCTCACTCTCAGAGAAGGCTCGAAGGATCTGAGTTTCAGAGAAAAATTAGAGGTCACAAAACTTCTCGACAACACGGGAGCGGACGTAATAGAAACGGGAGAATTTTCTTCTTCGCGCACGGAAGTTCTGTTTTTGCACTCCGTGTGCGGGATCGTGAAGAACGCGGCGGTCTGCTGCACCCTCAGACCCGAGCCGGGCTCGGCGAAGGCGGCGTTCGACGCAATAAAGGCCGCGGCGAAGCCGAGGCTGAGAGTCGCCGTCCCCGTGTCGACGGTGCAGATGGAATACATTTTGCGCAAAAAGCCCGCCGCGGTCAGCGAGCTGATCGGAAAGCTCGTCGCCGAGGCAAGAGAGCTCTGTCCCGACGTGGAGTTTTCCGCGCTCGACGCGACCAGAGCCGACAGGGAGTTTCTGAAGATCGCGCTGAAGAGCGCGTGCGAAGCCGGAGCCGCGGCGATCTGCGTCTGCGACAGCGCCGGGACTATGCTCCCCTCGGAGGTCGGAGAATTCATCGAAGACGTCAAGAGCGCCGTCGACGGCGAAAAGGTCGCTCTCGCCGCGGAGTTCTCGAACGCTTCGGGACTCGGCGGAGCCTGCGCCGTCAGCGCGATCGAGGCCGGGGTCACGATGATAAAGGCAGCGGTCGGGATCGCGGGAGTCCCCTCCCTCGAGGCGGCAGCCGCGGTGTTCAGGGCCAGAGGCGACGCGATCGGCTGTCAGACCGGACTCAACCACACGCTTCTGGGGCATTCCTGCGAGCAGATCGCTTCGATGCTCCATCCGGCGGCAAGATCTTCCGCTCCGGCGGGAAGCGCGGGAAGCAGAGAAGAATTCACTCTCAACAGAGAGGACGACATAAAGACCGTATCTGACGCGGTGGCGAAACTCGGTTACGAACTGAGCGGCGACGATATGGCCAAAGTCTTCGAGGACTTTTCGAGGCTGAGCCAGAAAAAGCCGATAGGTCCGCGCGAACTCGAGGCGATCGTCGCGGGCTGCGCGATGCAGGGCGCGCCGGTGTATAAGTTGAAGAGCTTTGTGATAACGACCGGGAACCTGTTCTCCCCGTCGGCGCAGGTCTGTCTTGAAAAGGACGGCAGGGAGCTGCACGGGATCAGCATGGGCGACGGTCCGATAGACGCGAGCTTCATGGCGATAGAATCCATAGTGGGACATCACTTCGAGCTCGACGACTTCCAAATCCGTTCCGTCACCGAGGGCAGAGAGGCGATGGGCGAGGCGATCGTGAAGCTGAGAAAGGGCGGCAAGCTCTATCCCGGCAAGGGTCTCTCCACTGACATCATCGGCTCGAGCATACACGCTTTTCTTAACGCTCTCAACAAGATCTGCGGCGAGGAGGCTCAGGTATGAAATTATCTTTCTCAACGAACCGCTGGAAGGGCTTCGAATTTGAAGACTTCATAAAGATGGCGCTCGACTACCGCTTCGACGGCATCGAGATCCATTCGGTGAACGAACTCGGGCAGGATCTCTCCGCGAGATTCAGGGCCCTGACCGAGAACCGCCTGAGAGTCCCCTGCATCGACCTGGTCGGAGACATCGGGGACAAGAAGGCGCAGGCTCAGAACATGGGAGAGCTTCTCGCCTGCCTGAAGGCGGCGAGGACTCTGAGGATCCCCTACGTCAGACTGCGCGCGTACAAGCGCGAGGGCGCGGACGAGGCGGCGAGGGAATTTCTCACCGGGGCGCTCGAAGAGGCCTCCAAAGACGGCGTCGTCCTTCTGGTGGAGACCGTCGGTCTCTACGCCGACACCGCTCACCTCAGGGAGCTTCTGAACTTCTTCGCGAGCGACAGTCTCGGCGCGCTGTGGGATCTGGCGTACCCCTTCCTTGAAAACGCCGAAAGCGCGCAGGACACGATCACGAATCTCGGCGCGTACGTCAGGCACGTCCACGCCAAGGACGCCGAGGAAAAGGGCGTGTTCACTCTGGTCGGCGAGGGCAGACTGCCGCTCAGGGACTTCGTGAGGGCGCTCGGATCTGTAAACTACGACGGCTTCGTGAGCCTCGAATGGGATCCCGAATGGATAGGAGAGCTCAGCGACGTCCACGTCATCTTCCCTCACTTCCAGAACTACATGAGCCGTCTCGAGGACACGCGCCGCAGCGCGCCCGCGCTCTATTCCAACCGTGCCGGGACCGGAAAAGCGATCTGGAAAAAGGACGTGCTGATAGAAAAGACCTTCCCGCAGGTGTTAGATGCGATGTGCGAGGCTTTCCCGGATCAGTACGCCTTCAAATACACCACCCTCGACTACACCCGCACCTACAGCACCTTCCGCGACGACGTCGACACCTTCGCCGCCTCCCTTATCGCGCTCGGCGT
>JAFTEP010000244.1 GCA_017453605.1 Clostridia bacterium | reverse complement strand
TCTGATACCGCTCATGAGTTTATTTCTCGCTTCGGTGTTGAAAATGATCTCTTTTGCCATTTTATTTGCCTCCTTGATTTATTGCGGACTAAGCTTCAATTATTTGACTATCGCGAGGATATCGCTTATCCTGACGATGACGTATTCCTCGCCGTCGATCTTGACTTCGGTGCCGGAATACTTGCTGGTGATGACCTTGTCGCCCTTCTTGACGGTCATTTCGACCTGCTTGCCGTCGACGAGTCCGCCGGGACCGACAGCGACGACTTCCGCTACAGAGGGCTTTTCCTTCGCGTTGCCGGCGAGGATGATGCCGCTTTTGGTGGTTTCTTCCGCTTCAGCCATTTTGAGGACTACGCGGTCAGAGAGTGGTTTCAACATTTTATTTTTCCTCCTGTGATTTGATGTTTGGTTTAAAATTTTTCTTTGTTTAGCACTCTTCTTGTATGAGTGCTAACCACTGTGCATATTGTAGACCCGTCAAGTGGAAAAATCAAGTGTTTTTTCTATAATTCACACAATATTCACAATTTTGCACCGTCTTTTTGAAAGCAGCCTGTTTTTCCCGGGCATAACGCGAAAAAAACTTGAAATCCCGCTCGAAAAATGTTAAAATATCAAAAAGGCCGGACGGAAAGCCCGGCGTCATTTTGCCCGGAGGAACGCCTTGACTCAGAACGAAACCGAAAGGATCGTTAAGGTCCGCAACAAACTTTTTGAACTTTATTATTCTTCTCTCAATCCGCAGCAGCAGAAAGCGCTGTCAAAGGTCAACGGACCTCTGCTCGTTCTCGCCGGAGCGGGGAGCGGCAAGACGACCGTTCTCGTCAAGCGTATCGCGCACATCATCTCCTTCGGCGACGCGTGGAGGTCGAAAAAGCTTCCGGAACTGAATCCGCAGGAGATAGAACTCATAGAGGCTCTTTCTTCTAACGCCAAGCCCGAAGACAAGATGCTGATGAAAGGCATTTTGTCTCAGTTTGCCGTCGATCCCTGTCCTCCCGACAGAGTCCTCGCGATCACCTTCACCAACAAGGCGGCCGGAGAGATCAAATCACGGCTCGAAACTGAGCTCGGCGACAAGGCTTCGCAGATATGGGCGGGGACCTTCCACTCGATCTGCGTCAGGATCCTGCGCAGGCATATCGACCTTCTCGACTACGAGAGGGATTTTGTCATCTACGACACCGACGATCAGAAAAAGCTCGTCAAGGACTGCGTCAAAAAGCTCTCCCTCGACGACGAGGTCTTCACGCCCAAAAAGGTCTTGAGGCATATCTCCAACTGCAAGAACGAACTAAAGGGCTGGGAGGATCTTCTCAACAGGGCGGGCGGCGATTATGAAAAAGAAAAGATCGCCGAGATCTTCAAAGAGTATCAGCGCGCCCTAAGAGAGGCGAGCGCTCTCGACTTCGACGATATCATTTCCATGACCGTCGACCTGTTCCGCCGTTTCCCCGACGTTCTCGATATATATAAGAACAAATTCCGCTACGTCCTTGTCGACGAATATCAGGACACAAACCGCGCGCAGTGTCTTCTGATGACGCTCATCGGTTCCGGTCACGAGAACGTGATGGTCGTCGGCGACGACGATCAGAGCATATACAGATTCCGCGGCGCCGTGATCGACAACATCCTTTCATTTGACCGCACTTATCCCGACGCCGAGGTGATCCGTCTCGAGCAGAACTACCGTTCGACCTCCACTATCCTCGACGCCGCAAACGCCGTTATCTGCAACAATTCGCGCCGCAAGGGCAAAAAGCTCTGGTGCGGCGCCGGAAAGGGCGAAAAGATCGTCGTTCACCGCAGCGAGGATCAGGAAGCGGAAGCCTCGTATATCGCCGACACCGTCAATTCGCTCGTCGCCTCCGGCAAGGCGAAATATAAAGACTTCGCCGTCCTCTACCGGGTCAACGCCGTCTCGAACGCGCTCGAGACCGTCCTCACGAAATCCGGCGTCCCGCACAGACTGCTCGGAGGACTTCGCTTCACCGACCGCGCCGAGATCAGGGACATGATCGCTTATCTTTGCGTCGTCAACAATCCTCACGACTCCGTCCACTTAAAGCGCATCATCAACGTCCCCCGACGCGGGATAGGGGAGACGACGGCAGATCGCGTCCTCGCTCTGTCTGAATCAACCGGAAAAGATCCTATAGAGATCATGGCGTCCGCTTCTGACTATGCGGAACTGAAAAAGAGCGCCGGAACTCTCTTGAAATTTGCCGGGATGATTAATTCGCTTCGCGAAAAGGCGCAGGACGAAAGCGTGAAACTCTCGGCGTTGTTCAGAATGGTGATCGACGCCTCCGGGTATATTGAAATGCTCGACAAGGCCGGCGACGACGGAGAAGACAAGAAGGAAAACATAGAGGAACTCATTTCCTCGGCGATCAGCTTTGAAAAGAACAATCCCGGCGGAAGGCTCTGCGATTTTCTCTAGGAGACCGCTCTGGTCAGCGACGTCGACAACTACGACCAGACCGCCGACAGCGTCGTTCTGATGACAGTACACAGCGCGAAGGGGCTCGAATTCCCCTACGTTTTCGTCGCCGCTATGGAGGAAAAGGTCTTCCCGTCGTATATGGTGAACGAAGAGGACTCGGAAGAGCTCGAAGAGGAAAGGCGCCTCTGCTACGTCGCGCTCACAAGGGCGAAAAAGCGCCTCTTCATCACCCTCACCCAGAGGCGCACTCTCTACGGCAGGACCAATTATTCCTATCCCTCACGTTTCATCGAAGAGATCCCGCCCGAACTTTGCGACTCGAATTTACTGGACCTGAGATCTGATCTTGACGCCCGCGACCTCTACAGGAGCGATGGCAGAACCTACAGCGACGCTCTGCCGCATTACGGCTCGGGAATCGGCGCATACGGCAGGATCCCTCTCGGCGACAGAGAGAACCTTCGTTCTTCTCCCTTTGCCGGCAGAGGCTTCCCGGCAGGAATGAAGGCGACGCCCTATCCCTCGGTCCCCAAAAACGAGCCTCTTGTCAAAGAGGTCTTTAAAGAGGGCGACAGGGTGCTCCACGCCATGTTCGGGGAGGGGACCGTCCTCTCCGTGAGAAAAGTCGCCGCCGATTATTTCTATGAAGTCGATTTCGGCTCAAAGGGCACAAAAAAGCTCATGGCGAGCTTCGCAAAGCTCAAAAAGGCCTGAAAAAGAATAATATAAACAGCATATTCAGTTGATTTTCCGGAAAACCTTGATTTCCGGAAAATTTTCTGTTATAATAAACTGTCACAGAATTTTATCTGTACGCCAAACGGTTTCAACTTGTATTTTTTGAGGATCATTCAATGGACGGATTAAAAAAACAAATCTCCCGGCTTATCTGTTCGCAGTTCGACACTCTCGGCATTTATCCGGACGAACTTTCGGGGATGTTCGACGCGACTCCCGATCTTAAAATGGGCGACTTCACTCTCGCCTGCTTCAGGCTCTCGAAGGCGCTCAGAAACTCTCCGCAGCGCATCGCGGATCAGCTCTGCGCCGCGCTCGACGGAAAGATCGAAGGGATAAAAAGGATCGAGAGCGTCAACGGATATTTGAATTTCTTCGTCGGCGACTCCGAAAAGCTGCGTCAGCTCGACGAAATGCTTTCTCTCGGCTCCGGTTACGGCAGGAACGCCGACGGCGCCGGAAAGACGGTGTGCATCGACTTTTCGTCGCCCAATATCGCCAAGCCCTTCCATATCGGTCACCTCGGATCCACCGCGATCGGAAACAGCATCAAGAGGCTCTATCAGTTCTCCGGCTACAAATGCGTCGGGATAAATTATCTCGGCGACTGGGGCACTCAGTTCGGAAAGCTTATTTGCGCCTACAAGCTCTGGGGAGAGCCCGAAAAGATCGAGTCGGACGGAGTGAACGAGCTCGCCCGCATCTACAAGCTCTTCCACGAGCGCGCGGAGGAGGATCCCTCCCTCAACGATAAGGCGCGCGAGGAGTTTGCCCGTCTTGAAGCCGGCGACGAACTCAACCGCTCGATCTGGAAAAAGATCCGCGACATTTCGCTCGACGGAAAGTTCATGGGCGTCTACAGACTTCTCGGGGTCGAATTCGAGAGCTTCGACGGCGAGAGCTTCATCGCCGGAAGGACCGGAGAGGTCGTCGATGAACTCAAAGAAAAGGGGCTTCTCGAAGAGAGCGACGGCGCGATGGTCGTCAGGCTCGACGATTTCAATATGCCGCCGTGTATCGTCCTGAAAGCGGACGGCTCCACGATCTACGCCACTCGCGATATCGCATCCGCGCTCTACAGAAAGAAGACCTACAACTTCGACCGCAGCATCTACGTCACCGACGCGGGACAGAGCCTGCATTTCAGACAGTGGTTCAAGGTCATCGGTCTCATGGGCTACGACTGGGAGGATCAGCTGGTTCACGTTCCCTACGGCAAGATCAGCATAAACGGCGAGAAGCTCGCCACCCGCACCGGAAACGTCGTTCTTTTAGAGGATCTTTTCAGCGAAGCGATCGCGAGAGTGAAAAAGATCATCGAAGAAAAAAATCCCGACCGCGAGAACAAGGACGAGATCGCCAAAGCCGTCGGAGTCGGCGCCGTCATCTTCAATCAGCTCAGCGCAGGCAGGATCAAGGACGTCAACTTCGTCTGGGAGGACGCCCTCAATTTCGACGGGAACACCGGTCCCTACGCTCAGTACACCCACGCGAGGAGCCGCAGCGTCCTCGAGAGGGCTTCCGTCACGGGAAAGATCAATGACGTTTCTTTCAACGCGCAGGAGAACGAGCTTTTCAATCTGCTCTCGAAATTCCCCGAGAAGGTCGTCGCCGCGAGAGAAAGCTACGAGCCGTCGATCATCACGAGGTACGTCCTCGACGTCTGCCAGTCCTTCAACCGCTTCTATCACGACTGTCCGATCCTGAAAGCAGAGGGCGACGCGAAAGAACTGAGACTGAGGCTGTGCAAAGTCACCGCCGAGACGCTGAAAAACGCTTTGTGGCTGATCGGTCTCGAAGCGCCCGAAAAGATTTAAATTTAAAAATATTTAACCGAACGAGAGGTAATAATTATGTCAGGACATTCCAAATGGAAAAACATCATGCACAAGAAGGAGAAGACCGACGCCGCAAGGGCGAAGACCTTCACCAAGATCGGAAAGGAGATCGCCATCGCGGTCAAGGCGGGCGGTCCCGATCCCGCGTCCAACTCAAAGCTGCGCGACCTGATCTCAAAGGCCAAGGCTTCCAACGTCCCCAACGACAACATCGAGCGCGTCATCAAGAAGGCGGCGAGCAGCGACAGCGAGAACTATGAGGAAGTCACCTACGAGGGCTACGGACCGAGCGGAATCGCCGTCATCGTCGTCGTCACCACCGACAACCGCAACCGCACCAGCAGCGATCTGAGGCAC
>JAFTEP010000243.1 GCA_017453605.1 Clostridia bacterium | reverse complement strand
GTTTTCCTTTTTTCATCCCGTCTTCCTGTCCGCAATACCGGGATCGGGGATCCTCTTTTTGTATTGATCCCGGCCTTTTCAGCCGTAATAAATCTCAAACCTGAGATCGCCGTTTTGGCAGCTCCCGTCGGTCTCAACGATTATGTAGACCGTGTCTTCGGGAAGCTCCCCTCCGGACGATTCGAGCTCGTCTCCCGAATGAAGAGAAAACAGTTCTTTTTTAGTCCCTCCGCAGTCGTAATAAACTATTATTTCTCCTTCTTCCAGCTTCCCGGAGTATTTTATCACCGCCTGATTCTCGCTCTTGCGGTTCAATTTGAAAACCATTGTCCCTTCAAATTTGTAGAACGTCATAAAAGCCGACCCCGACTCGTTTGAATGAACGAATCCCACGGCGCTGTAGTGTGAAACGTATTTGCCGCAGCCGACCGATCCAGCGGCGATAAGCAGTAAGACGATGAGCAAAACTGTTTTTTTCATGTTGTCTCCTTCTTTGATGAAGTCCTTCCTTCACGCCGTCGATCAGGGGCAGATCACGATCCATATCAAGTTCGTCGTCGGCGCCCGTGCCGATCTTCCCGTCAAGAGACATCAGCATGAACAGCGTCGTTACGGGTCTTGTCATTTTTTATCTCTGCGTGATTATAGGACTTTTGATTATAGTCAAAAGCCTTTCGGTCCGATAACGGCGCCGACAAGGCCGGACGGTCAGATCCTTTTTAAGAAAAAGAACTCCGAATAGCCGTCTTGTTCGTTTTCATACTGTCCGACCTTCTCGTAACCGAGCGCCTCGTAGAACTCCTTGCCCTGCCAGTCGAAGGTGTCGAGGCGGACGGTGTTTGCGCCCATGGCTTTCGCTCTCTTTTCCATCTCCCGGATCAGCATTTTTCCGTATCCTCTTCTTCTCTGATCCCCGTCCACGAAGACCGTCGAGACGTACATGATCTTGAACGCGGTCATGCACGCGTCAAGTCCGGCTATGAGTTTTCCGCCTTTTTCGATCCCGATGCTGATCCTGCCGTCAAGTTTATAGTGTATATGTTCCCGGTCGTATTCGTCGAGTTTCTCCTCGATGACTTCGACCTGTTCATCCTTAAGATCCGTTATCTTCATTTCGGTTTCCTTTTCCTGTTTTCGTCTTTTTGCCGACGATCTCTTTTTGCGTGATCTCGTGCCCCGTCCTGCCGTTCGTCGCGGCGCGGCATTCGTTCAGCGTCTTCTGCATCTTTGAAAAGAGAACTTTCAGCGCGTCCTCCACTTCCGGAGAATCTGTCCTGTAGTAAACGACGAATCTCTCTTTTTCTATCGTCATTTTACTGATCGCTTCGTGCTTTTTGAACTCCATTTTCTGTTTGTCCGAGATCAGCTCCGGCACGTCGGAGAGCAGACGCGAATTTCTCACGGCGGTGACGTCGATCTCGTCGGAAAGGCGGATGACCGACGCGAGATAGGGGAGGCACACCGTGTTCGAGCCGGGGACTTTCAGGGCGATCGGGTATTGTTCGGAATCTGTCAGCGCCGTCTTTCTGTGACCGCGCGAGATCTGTATGATCGCTCTCAGATGTTCTTTTGACGGGATATCGAACAGATCGGCGTATTTTGCGATGAACCTCCCCGAAAACTCGTTGTGAAAATCTCTGATGATCCGTCGCGCGTTCGTTTTGTCGTGCGTTTCAAAATAGTCGCCGAAATCAATCTCTTTCAAGAACGCCTCGTAGTCTTTTCTTGTGACTCCCATGCCGGTGTCGTGGAAATAGCAGGCGACGAGCAGACAGTAGATCTCGTCCGGATTCATCCTGTCGATCTCCGGTCCGATGATCCTGTTGCAGAAATCAATGACGTTGAGCGAGTGCAGCTCCGAGTGGTCGGTGTAGTCGGGGAAGATCAGTTTGGAGTTTGACCGGATGTGCTGCAGCGAAAAAACGGTGTCCGTAAACCTTTTGTGCAGGTCCGGGCTCAGATCCCTGAGCCGTTTTTCCAGCGAAAAATCGTAGTTGTTTTCCATTTTAACCTCGTAAAGACATCGGTATCTCCGACAGGGTAGGGGAATTTTCGGGACTTAATCTTCATTTTCCGGCGTCGATCTTTTTCAACGCCTCGACCTGTTCGGGATCGAGACTTCCGTCGCGGTTCAGAGCCGCGTCTATCGTGACGACACCGCCCGCGGCGTTGACGCGCGAGACGTAATCTTTCAAGTATTCTCCGCTTCTCTTGCAGCCGTAACAGCCCCAGGCTCCGTACTGTTTGGCGCCCTTTTTCGTCACGCCGAGGGGCGCGAGCACGAAAGCCTGCGCTCCGTCGATGAAGCGCGACGGAGGAACGGCGGTAAAATCGTTGAATTCTCCGCAGACGAAGTCTTCGTCTTTGCAGTTTTTTTGAAAATCTGCGAAAACTCCGTTGTTCATCGCAACTAAGGCGTCGGGATTTCCTTTCTTGCAGGCGCCGCGGTAGAACTCCAGAAGTTCGTCCGTATATCGGAAATATCCGCGGTAACAGCCGTCTATCCACCATCCGCAGACCTTTTTTCCGTAACGCACCGCGTATTCTTCGAGCACCGCCGACCATTTTTTTACAAACGGCAGAGTGACGCCGACCGAGCGCGGACTGGTAAAGCCGAATTTCGATCCGATATCGGGATCTTTGTACGGACCGTCGCCGGTGTAATACAGATACAGGTCTATCCCGTACGGCGAGAGCGCTTCGAACAGGTCTGCGATCAAGTCCCTTTTCGCGCACGCCTGACCGGGGAGGGTTCCCGCTATTGAGTCAAAGGTCCGGTTCGGAGCGATCAGATACGGATCCCCCTGCATGACGGTGATAAAGCAGTAGCCCGCGCCGCATTCGTTCAGCGTTTCAGCCAGCCGGTGAACGTCGAGCGCGTTCACGCATTCGTCCCACGGCAGAACGCCGGTCCCCTGATTGTGGGGATTTGCGGGATTATTCTGTAGATTTTGAAGATAATGGAAGAATACGCCCCATTTTTTGTTATACAGTCTGTCGGTGATATGCATGTTCAATAACTCCGTTCACAAAACGGTTATTGCATTCGTTGTTAATAAATCAAATCTTCATCGGAAAGCCGAGATCATTCGGGCTATTTACCCCGCCCGGGATCCTTCGCTTCGCCCGGTTTTTTTAGCGGGCAAAAACCGTTGCCGCCGCAGTTTTTTTGATCCCGGTCGGCGCGATCCCCGGTTTTCTCTTCTCTTTTTCACGAACGCCGCATATATCGGCGCCGGGACCGTTTACAATAATTTCCCGTCTGTATTATAACAGAAGATAACAAACTATTCAATCCTTTCCGGGCAAAAAGAACAGTGAAGTATGACAAAACGTCTTTATTCGCCGCGGGGGGAAAAAAGTCGTTTTGCCGGTTTCGGCCCGGTAACCGTTGAAAAAATCGGTTTTGATATTTCTAAAAACAACTAAAGACGGCTCAGTTGTCGGCTGAACCGTCTTTTGATTTCATTTTTTGTTTGCCGCCCTGTTTGAGCGGCTTTTTGGGCGGATTTATCCGACTGCTATCCTCATCGCCGGCCGAACGCAGAACTCGGTCCCGGACAGGAACACCTGTCCGCCTCCTGAGATATCTCCGAATTTGCCGACGTACGAAACGTAGAGATCTTTATACATTCCCGGAGAACGCAGCCACCAGGAACATCCGTAAGGGTGCGATGCGTACCAGGCTTTCGCGCTCGCGGACATCTGAGAGAAGACCGCCGGCTCCGAGGCTATCGCGGCATCGGTGGGGGAACATTTGCGGGCGTTGTTGTCCGAAAAGTATTTTTGGGCTTCCTGAACGCTGAGAAGGAACACTTTGTCCTCGGTGTCTCCGCCGGCGGGCGAGTTCGGGTAGTCGGGGTTCTTTTCGGCGATCAGGGTCGAAGTCTTTATTCTTTCCCTCTCGGAAGCGGAGAACGCGGCGCCGATAAACGAACCGTTCAGCCATTCGCGCACGGCGCTCGTTTCCCAGGTGACCTTCACTAAAGAACTGTGGAACTGGATACCGTGCTCCACGCCGTAAAGCGTGATGACAAGAAGATCGTCGCCTTCGTTTTCGAGGACGAGCCATTCGAGCGGCTCTTTCCCGTTCGACGCGTCGCCGTCCTGCTCGTACTCACCGAAAACGATCACGTCGCCGGCCGCCGCTTTCTTCAGATCGTCGACGATGACGTATGGCAGATCCTCAGCAGGCGCGGTTTCTTCGACGGTCGCGGATCCTTCGGTCGTGACAGGGACGTCAACGGTCGCAATTCCCGGCTGTGTGGTTTTTTCGGCTGTTTCTTTTGTTCCGGCGGTTTCTGATCCCGTCGGCTCCTGCTTTTTGGTCTTTTCCGCCGCAGCGGTTTCTTTTATTTTTGTTTTATCCGGGCTTTTTTTGTTGTCCGGCTCGTTCGCGTCTCCGCACGACAGAAGCGAGAACGCCAGCAATACGGCGAGCAGGAAAACTGTAAATCTCTTTATGCTTCTCATTTGACTCGGTCCTTTCCGTATAATCTTTTTTCTTTTGAACTTCTCCGCGCCGCTCACGCGCGCCGTGAGCAGCTTTTGGCGTCACAGAAGCTTTTTTCGGTCTTTCAGTTCGTTTGTCATCCCTTTGATGAAAGCTTTTAAGAGCTCTTCCGGATCCGCGCCGTATCTTTGGGCAAGGCTTGAAAGGATGTCGTACGGGATCTGTATGCCGGTCCTGTCTCCGTGCCGTCCCGCCGCCCTTCCGAGCCCGTACGCCTCGATCTTGACTTCTATCGGATCAAGATCGTCGCTCCAGAGGGCGAAAGTCTTTTTATTTCGCTTTTTCGTGATCCTGTTCGAGATCAGAGCGACGGCTGTGCTGACGCCGAAAGCTAAGATCAGCAGGATCGGGAGCGCAAGATAGGGCGATATCATATCCTTGACGTGATAGACGTCGGGCAAGCCTCCGTTTTTTTCGCCGATCATTTCCACTTCAACAAGGTAAACGATCGAATATATCCCGAACGGGACGGCTCCGAGCAGACGGTCCCTGAACGTGAAGATCCTCCCGCTTTCCGTCTGGAAAAATGAAAGAATGATGAGTATGGGACAAATGACGTGCGTCGCGAGATTGGCTCCGCCGAACGCCTCCTCCGGGTAATTCCAGCTCATGAAGGCGAACACGAAAACCATCGTGACCGCGATCGAGCTCGCCGCGACGTAATAGAGCACAGCCGCCCATTCGGGCAGGACGAAGCGCTTTCTTCGGACCCCCTCGACGGTGTACGGGAACACGAACGCCGCCGAAAGCGCCGCGAACAGATTGGAAAGCATCGTATAGTAGATGAACGAGAACGACCAGTTCAGGCCTAAGTCGCCTACCGTTATGCCTACTCCCGTCAGGATGCTGTAAAAAGCTATGATAAGAGTAAGAATCACGCAGCAGAGCGCGGCGGCGCTTCTTCGCCTCAGAAGAATGGTCAGATTTTCACGGGCAAGATTTTTTGTTTCGTTCTTCATTCCGGCTCGCTTTCA
This sequence comes from Clostridia bacterium, assembly GCA_017453605.1. Classification (GTDB taxonomy): domain Bacteria; phylum Bacillota; class Clostridia; order Oscillospirales; family SIG627; genus SIG685. Next base: position 4,221 of record JAFTEP010000243.1, on the reverse strand, counting down.
AACTTATTTGCGCTCTCCCTGTCGCGTCGGGATCAAGAGAGCGCCGACAGGCGAAGGCGCCGCCTGAAATAAATCTTTTTCAGGCCGGCGCCGCCCGGCTAATTGCGTTTTTTTTATTTTGTTTTTATTCCAGGCTTCCGTATTTTGCTATGGCTTCGTCGACGGTCATCTGGCCCTTGCCGACGTAGAACGACGCGAGTCTGATCTGCACGGTGAGAGGATCCTTGATGCCGAGAACTTCCGGCGATATGGTGCGCGCCGCGGGGATCTTTCCGAATGGAGCGTAGACCGAGTCGAAGGACAGATCGGAGGTGGGAGTCACAAGACGCTTCACGGAAGCCATGTTGTTGAGCTCGTCTTTCGAAATGAGGAATCTCATGAACTCGTTTGTCATTTCCAGATTGTCGCATTCCTTGTTGACGGAGAACTCGACGGAGGGACTGTCGATGAAGTATCTGCCCTCGTCGGTCATCGGGATGGGGTTGAAGGTGTAGCTGAAGGGGGATTTCGTGAACGCTTCGGACTGACTTTCTCTCTTCTTGGTCCCGGACACGGTGTCTCCGGCGCAGATCATCATCGGCACGTCGCCTTCGAAGAAGCGCAGGATGACTTTAGTATAGTTGTCCTCTATCTTGTCGCACTCTTCGAGATCGACGCAGCCGTTGTCAACGAGATCCTTGACCGCTTTCAGCGCCGGACGCATATATTGTCCGGCGGCGGGATCGAGGTTGTTGGCTAATTCGAGCGCTTTGTTGTTTCCGGCAAGCGTGGCGGCAAACAGAGGATATGCGACCGTGTACATCAGACAGCTCGACGATTTCGCGCTGTATCCCATCATCGGGCTCTTGTAGCCCTTGGCTTTGAAGGCTTCGCAGACGCTCAGAAGCTCCGCGGGAGTGGTCGGGATCTTGAGCCCTTCCTTCTCGAACAGATCCTTGTTCACGAGCATCCCGTAGATCCTCGAGAAGACCGGCACCATCAGCACGCGGTCCTGCGCGTCGTGGTTTATGAGTCCCTGACGGATGCAGCCGAGATCCAGCTTCAAAGACGCGTCGGAAAGATCCTCGGCGAGTGCGAAGACCTGATCGTATTTCTCGTTGCCTATCATAGAGGCGAAGGAGAAGAAGATGTTGGGCTTGTCGTTCCCCTGCAGGACCGTGGCGAGAGTATTGTTGTAGTCGTCAAGCTTCACGTAGCTGAGACGCACGTTCGGGTAATACTCGTTGAACCTGTCGAATTCGTTCTCCAGCGCTTCAAAGTTGTCGTAGCTTCCGGCGACCGTGATGGTGCAGCTCGTGTTCGTGTCGAGGGCCGGCTTGAATCCTGCGGCGGCTTCGCTCGGCTTTGCTCCCTCGCATGAACAGAACAGCGGGACGAGCATCAGCAAAGCGAAGATGACCGAGAGCAGTTTTTTCATTTTTTCTTTTCCTCCTTGATCCTTCGGATCTCTTTGATGACAAGTTTTATATCGACGGGCTTTGCTATATGTCCGTTCATCCCGGCGTTGAGACATTCCGTGACGTTCTCGGAAAACGCGTCCGCCGTCATCGCGATTATCGGTATGGAAGATGCCCACGGATCGGAAAGCTTTCTGATCGCCCTCGTGGCGTCGAGTCCGTTCATTTCAGGCATCTGTATGTCCATGAATATCAGATCGAAGTCGCCTTCTTTTGCCGACTCCATTCTTTCGACGCAGAGCTTTCCGTTCTCCGCGCGCTCCGTTTCGATCCCGTACATCCCGAGGATCGCCGAAATGATCTCCCAGTTGACGTCGTAGTCCTCGGCGATGAGGACCTTCATCCCCGCCAGATCCGAGTAGTCGTTTTCGGGCTCGACGGACTTCGCCGCAGTTCCGAGAAGCTCGTTTATCTTGTCGTAGAGCGTGGAGCGGAACAGGGGCTTGCTGACGAAGCCGTTCGCTCCGGCTTCCTTCGCGGTGTCCTCTATATCCGAGCAGTCGTATGCGGAGATCAGAAGTATCGGAGTGCCTTCTCCGACCTCGGCGCGGATCCTGCGGATCGTTTCGACGCCGTCGACTCCCGGCATCTTCCAGTCGATTATCACCACGCCGTAATCCCGGCCCTCTCCGTGCCTTTTCGAGATCAGACTCAGCGCGTCTTCGGCGCTCTGCGCGCATTCCGCGGTCACGCCGAGAGAAGCGAGAGTGTCGAGAGCCGTCTCCAGAAGTATCCGGTCGTCGTCGACGACCAGCACGTCCATCGGTTCGAGCTTCATGTCGTCCCTCTGCCTGTCCGCGGCGGGGAGGTCGAGCGTCACGGTAAACGTCGTTCCCTTGCCCTGCTCGCTCCGGCAGTCTATCGTGCCGCCCATGAGATCGACCATCTGTTTTGTGATCGCCAGTCCCAGTCCGGTCCCCTGGATGCTGTTCACGCGGCTGTCGGTCTGGCGCGAGAACGGCTGATACATGTTGGCCATGAACTCCGGCGACATTCCGATGCCGGTGTCGGAGACCGTGTAGGTAAGCTTCACGCAGCCGGCAGTTTCGCTCTCCTCCTCGCGCATATCTACGCTGACGCGTCCGCCGGGCTGTGTGTATTTGATCGCGTTTGAGAGGATGTTTATATAGATCTGATTCAGGCGCAGACGGTCCGCGTAGAGATATTCCACCTCCATCCGGCTGATGCGGAAGCTGAACTCGATGTTCTTTTCCTTTATCATCGGCTGGGACAGGTTCACGAGGTTTTCGACCGTCTCGACGATCGTGAAGGTCTGCGGGCTGAGGGTCAGTTTCCCGCTCTCGACCTTTGATATATCGAGGATATCGTTTATGAGGGTGAGAAGATGGTTGCTCGCGAGGGTGATCTTTCTGAGGTTTTCTTTCACCGAATCCGTGTCCGCGATGTTCTTTTCCGCGATCGCCGTCAGTCCTATGATCGCGTTCATCGGAGTTCTTATATCGTGAGACATCGTCGAGAGAAAATCCGTCTTCGCCTTGCTCGCCGACGCCGCGACCTTCGCCGCCGTCTGGAGCTTCTTGTTGAAGTAGATCATCACGGCAAGATCGAACACGAACAGTATCAGAAGGCTCGTTGACACGAAGCCGATCAAAAGCCAGTTTTCGGTCTTCACGTTCAGTTCGGTCATCGGCATCAGGCTGAGAAGCGCCCAGCCCTTTGACGCGGCGACCGGGGTGTAGGCGAGGATGCACTCTTCGCCGCGGGAGTTGAGCATCGTGTAGGAGCCGGTCGAGGAAGTGGTCTTTTTGAAGATCTCCTGCGCGGCGGCGGACTCTGTGGCGTTGTATGATTTGTAGAACTCGAAGAAGCTCGAATTTTTGAAAGCGTGCCCCTTGATGATGTAATTGCCGTCAGCGTCGATCATCGAGATCTCGGCGTTCTCGTAATCCTCCTGAGGAAAGACCCATTTCTGCTCGAGCTCCGAGAGGGGCAGGACTCTGAGCAGAACGGCGCTTTTTGATCCTCCGGTCTCTGGATCGTGGAGATTGATGAAATTGCAGAACGCGAGCGACTGTTCGCCGTTTACCGGGTTCGTGTAAGCTCTGGAAATGTTTATCGATTCCCCGATGTCGTATATCCAGCTCACGTCGTTGAGAAGATCTATCCTCTGATAGGTGACGCTGAAGTCTTCCGAATCGCTCCGACCTGTTCTCGTTGAAAGCCCGGACAGAGTGTCGAGATACACAATGTGCGCGGAGGCGATCGGCAGAACGTGAGAGATCCGGATGAACGAGACCGCTTCCTCGATCGTCATATCCTTGCTGTTGATATAGCGCGCCCACACGTCGCAGATGCGCTGTTCGCCCTCGAGATAGTTCTCGGTGATATGCTCCAGGGCGATAGCGGTGTTTTCAAAATGCTCTATCTGCCTCTGGAGAGTCTGGCTGTTCTGAACGTTGGAATAGATAAAAACAAACGTCAGCATGGCGACCATGATGAACACGTTGACGATTATGACCCAAATTTTTTTCATAGCGTATTCCGTTCCGACACTTTTTTCCGGACGAGTCAGCCGTCAGGATCCGCTCCCGGACGTCGCGGGATCGAGTATAAACTGATACAGTTTAAATTATATCATATATCCCCGCGAAAATCAACATTTTTATCCGACAGACCCGAACAGAGTTTTCTTGAGTTAATTCCCAAAGTAAATTCCACAGTGGGATTTAGAAGTGGAATTTAGCATGGGAATTAACGACAGAGTTTTCTTGACCTTTTAAGATTGACTTAATGGCGCGTTTTG
>JAFTEP010000242.1 GCA_017453605.1 Clostridia bacterium | reverse complement strand
TTATTAGGAACGGCCAAACTGCCGGACAATCTTATCATAGCCGAAAACCTGCCGCACGGCAAATCCTGTTTTGCCGTGGTCACGGAAAAAAGAAAACAGTTTTTAAAGGAGGAGTAAAACATGTCAAAATATGACGGGACCAAAACGCTGCAGAATCTGATGGACGCGTTTGCGGGCGAGTCGCAGGCGCGCAATAAGTATACCTATTATGCCTCTCAGGCAAAGAAGGCCGGATACGAGCAGATCGCCGCGATCTTCCTTCAGACGGCGGATCAGGAGAAAGAGCACGCGAAGATGTGGTTCAAGGAATTCCACGGGATCGGCTCGCTCGACGAGAACCTGAAGGACGCGGCCGCCGGCGAAAACTTCGAGTGGACCGACATGTACAAGCGCATGGCGGAAGAAGCCCGCGAGGAAGGCTTCCCGGAGCTCGCGGAGAAATTCGAGCTGGTCGGCGGAGTCGAGGCCCGGCACGAGGAGCGCTATCTGCAGATCCTCCGCACGCTCGAAGAGGGAAAGACGTTCAAGAGCGACGACGAGAACACGGTGTGGATCTGCCGCAACTGCGGCGCGGTGATCGTCGGGAAAGAAGCGCCGGAGGTCTGCCCGGTCTGCGCTCACCCGCAGGCGTATTTCGAGATCAACGCGGAGAATTATTGATCCGCATCGCGAAAACAGCCTGAAATAACAAAAACTCCACGCTCCGTAGAGTGCTTTTTCTGAAAAATCTACGGAGCGTGAGTGTTTTTTTCCCCGCATTCGCGGTATCATTATCTCGCAAACAAGGAGGAAAGGACAATGGATCAGATCAAAACGGGAGAGTTCATCGCCGCGCTCCGGCGCGAAAAGAACATGAGCCAGCGCGAGCTCGCCGACGTCCTTATGATAAGCGACAAGACGGTGAGCAAGTGGGAGACGGGCAGGGGACTGCCGGACGTCTCGCTTATGATGCCGCTTTGCGACGCGCTCGATATCACGGTGAACGAGCTTCTCTCCGGCGAGCGCCTGTCCGAAGCCTCCTATAAAGCGAAAGCGGAGGAAAACATTATGAACCTTATCGAAGAGAAGAAGGAAAGCAAAAAGAAGATCGCCCTTTCGGTCGCCGTCTGCGTGATAACGATCGCCGCGGGAACGGCGCTTGTTTCCACCGCGGGGCTGTTCGAAATGCAGACGTGGCAGCGCATCCTATACATCGTGCTCGGACTTGTTGTGATAGCGGGCGGGATCGCCGTCGCCGTCGTACTAGACGTTGGCGCCGGTACGTACGAGTGCCGCAAATGCGGAGCGCGCTTCGTCCCGACGACGGCGGCGTACGTCAACGGGATGCACACGATCCGCATGCGTCGGCTGAAATGCCCGAAGTGCGGCGAAAAGAGCTGGTGTATCCGCCGCCTGACCCACTGAAAACGACAGAGCCGCGCTTGACTCACCGAAGACAGAGCCCCGCTTGACGCACCGAAAGAAGGCGGAGCCGCCTTGCGAAAAAAAACAGAGAGAGCCGATCGGATTTCCGATCGGCTCTCTCTGTATAGGAGGTCTTGAAAAGAGGCAAAGAATGCTTCCTTTTTTTGAATCAGTCTTCGTAAGCCAGAGCGTCGTCGAAGAGCTTTTCGACCTCGGCGCTCGGCTTCTTCGTCACGAGGGTGACGATGACGGCGGCGATCAGCCCGCAGACGAAGCCGGGGATG
>JAFTEP010000241.1 GCA_017453605.1 Clostridia bacterium | reverse complement strand
TTTTACGGAGGTCATTATGACAGGATACGTTATCAGCACATGCTCCACTTTTGATCTGACGAAGGAATACGCTGAAAAAAGGGATATACGTTACATCAATTTCCACTATACCAAGGACGGAGTGAAATTCGAGGACGATCTGTACCAGACGGTCGATCCGCACACGTTTTATCGGTCGATGGTCGACGGCGCCGAAATGAAGACCTCGCAGGTCAACGCAGGCGAGTTCACCGAATATTTCAAAGGGTTCCTGAAAAACGGGCTCGACGTACTTCATCTGTCGCTCTCGTCCGGCATCTCGGGCGTTTTCAACGCTGCGAGCGCGGCGGCGGCGGAGCTGAGGGAACAGTTCCCGGACAGGAAGATCTATATCGTCGATTCGCTCGCGGCGTCCGGCGGGCTCGGACTGCTTGTCGATAAACTGTGCGATCTGCGCGACGAGGGACGTCCGATAGACGAGGTATACGGCTGGGCGGAGGAAAACAAGCTCAGGCTTCACCACTGGTTCTTCTCGACCGATCTCACTTTCTATATCAAAGGAGGCCGCGTGTCCAGACTGTCCGGCGCCATCGGCGGCGTTCTCGGGATCTGCCCACTGCTCAACGTCAGTGACGAGGGCAAGCTGATCCCCCGCGCAAAGGTCCGCCCGAAGAAGAAGGTCATAGTCGAGATCGTAAAGCGTATGGAGGAGCACGCCGACGGAGGACACGGATACAACGGTAAAGTTTTTCTCACGCAGTCCGATTGTATTGAGGACGCCGAAGCGGTCGTAAGCCTGATCGAAAGCAAATTTCCGGATATCGACGGCAAGCCGCGGATTTTCAACATAGGTACGGTCATAGGCAGTCACACCGGCCCCGGAACGGTCGCGCTCTTCTTCTGGGGAGACAAGCGGACGGACTGAATGTTTTGCGCAATCATTACTTTCAGAGGTAACTGACATGGCACTTCGGTTTCTGGACGGAAAGCTGTTCGCAAAGATGTTCAAGGGGGGCGCTGCTTTCCTCCGTTCAAAGATAAAGACGGTCAATGAGCTTAACGTTTTCCCGGTCCCCGACGGCGATACCGGAGACAATATGTCCATGACCATGGAGGGCGGCGTGAACGCCGTCGACAAGTCCGCCGGATCGGGCGATCCGGCTCTCAACGTCGTGTCCGAACAGGTCGCCCACGGGATGCTTCTCGGCGCCCGCGGCAATTCCGGCGTTATACTCTCGCAGCTTTTTGCCGGGATGGCAAAGGTCTTCGAGGGCTGCGATGCCGCCGACGTCACTACGGTCGGCAAGGCGCTCAAGCTGGGAGTCAAGCAGGCCTATTCCGCGGTGGTCACTCCCACGGAGGGGACTATACTGACAGTCTCGCGCGAGGCGGTCGACTACGCCTGCTCGAGGATCACGCCCGAGTCCACGATAGAGTCCTTCTTCGACGATCTCACCTTTGAGATGAACAACTCTCTCCAGCGCACGCCGGAACTGCTCCCCGTGCTTCGCGAGGCGGGAGTAATAGACAGCGGCAGCGCCGGACTGGTCTACATAATGGAGGGCTTCACCAAGGTCCTCGACGGCATAAAACTCGAGGATATAGAGGGCTCGGACGTCGAGCCCGCACTGCGTCCCGTACCCGGCGGCGCGGCGGACTTTTCGGCGTTCGACGAGGATTCGGAGCTTACTTACGGTTACTGCACCGAGCTTCTCCTCCGCCTTCAGAACAAAAAGACCAATCCCGAGGCATTCGACCCGGTGATCATAACCGATTTCCTGCGCACCGTGGGCGATTCGATCGTCTGCTTCAAGCAGGGGTCGATCGTCAAGCTGCACGTACACACCGCGACTCCGGAAAAGGTGCTCGGATTCTGCAGGCAGTTCGGCGAATTCCTGACCGAGCTTCTTGCGGTCGACCTTGCCCATCTCGTTGCGGGGGATAGCCTGGACATTCACGTATTCCGCCGGGATCATGGCCGGGTTTCCCTTCGAGCG
>JAFTEP010000021.1 GCA_017453605.1 Clostridia bacterium | reverse complement strand
GGGCCGGCCCCCTGGCGGGTCCCAAGGGCAGAGCCCTTGGCTGATCCCAAAGGCTGGGCCTTTGGCGGGGTCGAGGGCAAAGCCCTTTGAGAAACGGCAAAAAAATGGCGGCGGGGGCTTGCGGAGGCGCGGGAAATGCTGTATAATTATAAAAACGGGTGCCGGACGAAAGCGGCGCCCTCAAATCTGAACGGGAGATGAAAAAAATGAGCATAAGAATAGGAATATACGGATACGGGAACCTCGGCAGAGGCGTCGAGTGCGCCGTGAAGCACAACGAAGACCTGGAGCTGGTCGGAGTGTTCACGCGCAGAGATCCCGCGTCCCTGAAGATAATGACGCCTGGCGTGAAGGTCATGAGCGCCTCCGAGGCGAAGGATCACGCGGGCGAGATCGACGTTCTCATCATCTGCGGCGGCAGCGCGACGGATCTTCCCGTGCAGACGCCCGAACTCGCAAAATACTTCAACGTGATCGACAGCTTCGACACTCACGCGAAGATCCCGACCCACTTCAAGAACGTGGACGCGGCGGCTAAGAGCGGCGGCAAGCTCGCGCTGATCTCCGCGGGCTGGGATCCCGGTATGTTCAGCCTCAACAGAGTCATCGCCGAGAGCATCCTGCCGGGCGGCAAGACCTACACCTTCTGGGGCAAGGGCGTCAGCCAGGGCCACTCGGACGCGGTCAGGCGCATCGAGGGCGTGATCGACGCCAGACAGTACACCGTGCCGGTCGAAAAGGCGCTCGAACAGGTCAGGAGCGGCAAGATGCCCGAGCTTTCCACCCGCGAAAAGCACACGAGAGAGTGCTTCGTCGTCGCCGCCGAGGGCGCGGACAAGGCGAGGATCGAACGCGAGATCAAGACGATGCCCAACTACTTCGACGAATACGACACGACAGTCCACTTCATCAGCGCCGAGGAAATGAAGCGCGATCACTCGGCTCTGCCCCACGGCGGTTTCGTGATCCATTCCTCCCGCACCGGGCTCGAAGACGAGAACTCGCACGTCATCGAATATTCTCTCAAGCTCGATTCCAACCCGCAGTTCACCGCGTCCGTCATCGCCGCCTACGCGAGAGCCGTCCACCGCCTCGCCGCCGCGGGCAAAACCGGCTGCATCACCGTCCTCGACGTCGCTCCCGCGCTTCTCAGCCCCCTGCCCTATGAGGAACTGATCGCCCACAGTCTGTAAAAAGTCATGATAAAAAGACCAATCGACCCAAAAGAACTCGACGAACGCATCGCTCTCAACTTCTCAAGGCTCGCCGATTCGCCCTATTACTCCATCGGCGAGGTGTTCGCGCCCGCCGAATACAGCTGGCCCGCCGATAAGGAGGGCAGGGCTCTTCTCGCATTCGTCTCGCATTACAGGATCAGCCAAAAAATCATCCCCTGTATGCCGCAGATGCTCGAAACGCTCCCCTCGAAGCTGAACGAAAAGGGCTATATGGGCGCGGTCCGCGGCGACGTCATCGCGGAACAGCAGCTCTCGGGACACTCCTGGCTTCTGAGGGGTCTGTGCGAGCATTACGAGCAGTTCGGGGACAAATTCAGCCTCGACGTGATAAAGTCTGTGACCGAAAACCTGTTTTTGCCGACAAAGGGCCGCTATTCTTCCTATCCCATAGACCGCTCCGCGAAGAAAGAGGGCGGCGTGAGCGGAAGTCAGATCGGATATCTGAATAACTGGCTTCTGTCGAGCGACGTCGGCTGCGCGTTCATGAGCATCGACGGACTTTCGCACGTCTACAAGATCGCCCCGGACCCGGCGGTCAAAGAACTGCTCGACGAAATGATCGGCGTTTATCTTGCGATAGACAAAAAGGCGCTGAAAGTGCAGACCCACTGCACGCTGACCGCCGCGAGAGGCATGATGAGGGCGTTTGAAGTCACCGGGGAAGAAAAATACCTCGACGGCGCAAAAGAGATTTACAAGCTTTATTTCAACGGCGGCGGGATGACCTTTACCTATCAGAACCTCAACTGGTGGGGCCGCCCGGACACCTGGACGGAGCCCTGCGCGATAGTCGACTCTCTGATGCTCGCGCTGGAGCTTTATAAGGCGACGGGCGAAGAGACCTACCGCAGGAGCGCCGCGAGGGTGTTCCACAACGGGCTTTCGACCGCGCAGAGGGACAACGGCGGCGCCGGCACTGACACGGTCGTCGCCTCTGACAGCCCCTGGGATCACCTGAAAGCCAAGATGTACGAGGCGTATTTCTGCTGCACGATGCGTCTCGCCGAGGGACTGAGATACGTCAAAGACAACGTGGACCTGCTTTACGCCGAGCGCTCCGGCAAGCCCGAAAAAAACGAAAACGGAGTCTATTTTGACGGCGATCTCGTCTGCTGCCTGCCCGACGAAGAGCTCCTGCCCTTCGCCGAAGACCCGGTCGACGCCGACGGGATGAGGCTTTCTCCGATCGTCAAATACTACCGCGTCCCCAGAGAGATCATCGAAAGGACCTCGCAGAAAATAATTTTCGGATAAAAAACAAAAAAACGCGGCAAAATCCGCCTACCGCAAAAGATAGCGCTTTGCGCTGAACGCCGCTGACTGAAACACGAGGCGGGGATCTCTCCCCGCCTCGTGTTTCGCAACTATTTTATCAAGATCGGCGCTTTCAGAAATCGCTTACCGCCTGATTGCGGCCGTTCTGTTTTGCCTGATACATCAGTTCGTCGGCGCGCTTGACGAGCATATCGAAATTGTCGGCGCCCTTCGCGGCGCCTATGCTGACCGTCACTTTCAGCATCTTCTCGCTGTTCGGGAGCGCGATCTCAAGGGCCTCTATGCCCTTGCGGAGCTTCTCGGGATCGCAGACCTTCCCGGCGTCCGGGAACCAGACGACGAATTCCTCCCCGCCCCAGCGGCAGACCTCGTTGCCGGAGATCTTCGCTATCTCCTCCGCGACCCTCGCGAGCACCAGGTCTCCGGCGTCGTGACCGTAAGAGTCGTTGACGTTCTTGAAAAAGTCGATGTCGATCATGAACACCGCCAGCTCTTTTTCGGCGGCGGCTTTTTTTCTCAGCTCGGCCAGACCCGTGCGGTTGAGCATATTCGTCAGATAATCGTGCGCCGAAAGATATTTATAGGTGTCGCGCAGGCGGTCGAGCTCACGTTGAGTGATCTCGCGGATCGTTTCGAGCAGCGCCGACAGGAGGAAAAACGCGATATACAGGATCGGAAAGCGCATCATGAAGGTCTCGTTGTAGCCGAACTGCAGAAGCGCTCTGCCCGCCGGGACCCAGAAAAAGAAGATGAGGATCGCCAGCATCGCAAGGCACAGATACGAAGCGCGTTTTTTGCCGAAGAGCAGCATCCCGCAGGCGGGAAGCATCGCGACCCATATCGCGGAGAAGCCGTCCGGGTTGCCGGAAATGACAAAGAAAGTGAGCATCACGACGATCTCGACCATGAACGCGACCGCGGAGATCACAAGCCCCTTTTTGCCGCCCTTGACCGTCAGGATATAGTTCACAAGGCACAAAAGTGAAAAAAGGGAGGTCGCAACGGTCAGAGAGCCCTTCTCGTTCAGGATGTTGAAGACAGTCATGAAAGCGGAAACGAAGCCCAGAAACAGAAAAACGCAGATATACTGCAGCATCTTCCGCTTGGTCTCGTCGGTTATTACGGAAATTATATTCTTTTTTGACAGCAGATTTCTCAGCATCGGTCAAACTCCTGATAAAACGGTCGTCTTGATACTATCACGCGGATACTTTTTGCTGTTATCCCCAAAACCGCCCGCCTC
>JAFTEP010000240.1 GCA_017453605.1 Clostridia bacterium | reverse complement strand
CTTTCCGCAGGACTCGTCGCAGATGAAGTCCATGTAGAACTTCGCCACGTCGACCATGCAGTTGTCCTCGTCCATGACTATCGCGCCGCCGGAGCCCATCATGGAGCCCTTCGCGACGAGGTTGTCGAAGTCGATCGGAGTGTCGAGGTCTTTTTCGGTGAGACAGCCGCCGGAGGGACCGCCGGTCTGGATCGCCTTGAACTTCTTGCCGTTCGGGATGCCGCCGCCGATGTCGTAGATCAGCTCTCTGAGCGTGGTGCCCATCGGGATCTCCACGAGTCCGACGTTGTTGATCTTTCCGCCGAGCGCGAACACTTTCGTGCCCTTGCTCTTTTCCGTGCCGACCGACGCGAATTTTGCCGCGCCTTCGCGCAATATATAAGGTATACAAGCGAGTGTTTCAACGTTGTTGACGATAGAAGGTTTTTGCCAAAGCCCCTTTACCGCAGGGAACGGCGGACGTGGACGCGGCATACCGCGCTGTCCTTGTATAGAGTTTAAAAGCGCCGTTTCTTCGCCGCAGACGAACGCGCCCGCGCCGAGACGGATGTGGACTCTGAACGAGAAGTCGGTCCCGAGGATGTTGTCGCCGAGAAGACCGAGCTCTTCAGCCTGCTTGATGGCGATCTTCAGACGCTTGACCGCGATCGGGTATTCCGCGCGGACGTAGAAGTAGCCGTTCTGAGCGCCGATCGCGTATCCGGCGATGACCATGCCCTCGATGACTCCGAGCGGGTTGCCTTCGAGGATGGAACGGTCCATGAACGCGCCGGGGTCGCCCTCGTCGCCGTTGCAGACCACGTATTTGGTGCCTTCGGGCTGAGCGTAGGCGAACTGCCACTTTCTTCCGGTCGGGAAGCCGCCGCCGCCTCTGCCTCTGAGTCCGCTGTCGAGCACTTCCTTGATGACGTCGGCTCTGTCCATCCTGAGAGCCTTAGCGAGACCCTTGTACGCGCCGTCGCCGAGAGCCTCGTCGATGTTTTCGGGATTGATGTTGCCGCAGCCGTGGAGCGCGATGCGCACCTGCTTCTTGTAGAAGTTGATGTCGTACTGTCTGGTGACCTTCTGCTTGGTGGCGGGGTCGACGAAGAGCAGTCTCTCGACGATCCTGTTGTTGAGGATGTCATCGTTGAAGATCTCTTCGACGTCGTCGATCTTAACGAGCCTGTAGAGGGTGTCCTCGGGGTAGATCTTCACGAACGGACCCTGGCTGCAGAAACCGAAGCAGCCTGCGAGATTGACGGTCACTTTGTCTTCGAGACCGTTTTCCTTGACGAGTTTTTCGAACTTTTCCTTGATCTGATCGGAATGCGATGACAGACAGCCGGTGCCTCCGCAGAGAACGATCGCTCTCTTGCCGGTGGCTCCGCTGATCTTGTCGCCGAAGCGCTTGGTGCACTCGGCGGAGTAGTTTTCGAGCTGTTCAAACGTCTTTATCTGCATCAGTTCGCGCCTCCCATCTTGCGGTACTCTTCAATGATCGCCGGGACCTTGTCGGGCGAGAGTTTGGGATAGACCTGTCCGCTTATCGAAACGGCGGGCGCGATGCCGCAGGCGCCGATGCACCTGAGAGCGTCGAGCGTGAACAGACCGTCGTCGGTGGTCTGACCGGGTGCGATGCCGAGGATCTCGGAAAACTTGTCGATGACCTGCTGAGCTCCCTTGACGTAGCAGGCGGTGCCGAGACAGCAGCCGATGATGTACTTTCCCTTGGGCTTGAGGCTGAAGAACGAATAGAACGTTACGACGCCGTAGATCTCCGCAACGGAAATTCCTGTTTTTTTCGAGACGAGCTCCTGGACTTCCAGGGGAATGTATCCGTATTCCTTCTGGATGTCGCTAAGAATCATCATGAGCGGGGTCGGTTCGTCCAGATATCTGTCGCAGATCTCGCCGATCTTCGCCGCAGCTGATTCACTCAGTTTTGACATATTTGGCCTCCTTGATGATTAGTTTGTTTTCCAAAATGTTATTATACTACGAATCTATCGGTTAGTCAACTATAACTCTCGCTTTTTCTTGCGCTTTTCTTCTTTTTCTTTGAAAATCCCCCAAAAATCGCGTCCCGGGCATGGATTTGCCCGGAAAGCTTCCATATTTAACGGACGTACGGATAAAAAACGCTTGAAAAATCCCGCAATGTGTGATAAAATCATTTAAGATGGACAAGTTTATAAAAACAGCCGATCTATTTAAATATTCAAAAGGACGACAAAAAAATGGCTTTGACAAATACCGAATGTTCTGTTCTCGCCGGGCTTCTTTTCCCGGACGTAAAAGAAACGCGCGAGGATCTCGAGAAGCGCTTTCCGGAGAGGGATCTCGGCGAGGGCGCCTGCGTGACGCGCATCGCTCCCAGCCCGACGGGCTTCGTGCATTTCGGGAACCTCTTTCCGGCTCTCACCTCCGAAAGACTCGCGCATCAGAGCGGGGGAGTGTTCTATCTGCGCATAGAGGACACCGACGCGCTCAGAGAGGTCGAGGGAGCGGTCGAGATCATCATAAACTCTTTCAAATACTACGGGCTCAACTTCGACGAGGGCGCGACCATCGACGGCGACTTCGGCTCCTACGGTCCCTACCGTCAGAGTCAGCGCGCCCCGATCTATCACGTTTTCGCCAAAGAGCTCGTCGAAAAAGGTCTCGCGTATCCCTGCTTCTGCTCAAAAGAGGAGCTCGAAGCCATCCGCGAACAGCAGGAAAAACAAAAACTTCTCCCCGGCTATTACGGCGAGTGGGCGAAGTTCCGCGACGCTCCGCTCGATGAAGTCAAAGCCCGCGTCGAAGCCGGGGAAAAGTGGGTACTGAGGCTCCGCTCTCCCGGAAAGCCGGGCGGCAGGATCAGAGTCGACGACGTTATAAAGGGAAAACTTGAATTAGACGAGAACTACGACGACAAGGTGCTCCTGAAGAGCGACGGTATCCCGACCTATCACTTCGCGCACGCCGTCGACGATCACCTGATGCGCACGACCCACGTCGTCAGGGGAGAGGAATGGCTTTCGAGCCTCCCGTTCCACGTCCAGCTCTTCGAACTGCTCGGATTCAGGATGCCCCGTTACGTCCATATCGCCCAGCTCATGAAACTCGACGGCGTCTCGAAGAGAAAGCTCTCCAAGCGCCACGATCCCGAAGCGGCTCTGAGCTTCTACGAGGCGAAGGGCTATCCCGCGGATTCCGTCAGGGAATACGTCATGACCCTCCTCAATTCCAATTTCGAGGAATGGAGGGCCCAAAACCCCGGAGCCGATATTGACGGCTTTAAATTCACCACCGAAAAGATGAGCTCCTCCGGCTCGCTGTTCGATCTCAAAAAGCTCGAGGACGTCTCCAAAAACACCGTCGCCGCTTTCGACGCCGACAAGGTGCTCTCTCTCGTTCTCGACTGGTCTAAGACCCACGACGAAGAACTCTTCGCGCTTTTAGGCCGCGACAGAGAGTTCTCCCGCGGGATCTTTGCGATCGGCAGGGGAGGCGAAAAGCCGAGAAAGGACCTGGCTTCATGGGACGAAGTCAGAGAATACGCCGGCTTCTTCTTCGACGAGCTGTTCTCTTTGAGGGATCCCTTCCCGGAGAACGTTTCGCCGGACGACGCGAAAGCGATCCTTTCGGGATTCATTTCGGGCTACGATCCCTCGGACGATCAGACCGCGTGGTTTTCAAAGATCACCGATCTTTCGGTCGCCAACGGCTTTGCCGCGAAGATCAAAGAATATAAGAAGGATCCCTCGGCTTACAAAGGCCACGTCGGCGACGTCAGCATGGTCCTGAGAGTCGCCGGCACCGGGAAACGGAATTCCCCGGATATGTATGAAGTCATGCGTCTTCTCGGCAGGGATAAAGTCGCCGGGCGCGTCAAAGCCGCGCTGGAGGTGCTCTGATGCCTGTTGAAGCGATCGCCTTCGACGCCGGATACACCCTTTTGAGACCCTCTCGGAAGGACTGGTTCATCCCCGGCAGGATCTTTGATTTCGTCGACCGCGAAAAATGGGAATCCCTCGATCCTGAAGTCTACAAGCGCGCATATACGGCGGGCTACGAATATCTCGACGTGATCCACGACCGCGTTAAGACGGAAAAGGAAGAATATTTCCAGTTCGTCGGCTTTTTCGAGGCTTTCGCCGCAGAGGCGCCCGAGCTCGGCCTGACGCACGCCGTCTGCCGCGCCCTCGCCTGGGACCACACCTATAACGACGGAAAGTTCATTTTCTACGACGACGTGAAGCCCGCGCTCGGAAGACTCAAAGAAAAGTATTCTCTCGGCGTCCTCAGCGACACCTGGCCGAGTCTCGACCGCATCTACCGCAACTCCGGCATCCGCGATATGTTCGATGTCTTCGTTCTGTCCTGCGACGTCGGCGTGTTCAAGCCGGATCCGAAGATGTATACGACTCTCATCGACAGCTTCGGCGTCCCCGCCGACCGAATAATCTTCGTCGACGACGTCCTGAAAAACCTCGACGCCGCCCGCGCACAGGGCATCCGCACGCTCCAGATCCTCCGAGAGCCCTTCGTGACCGGATCCCACCCGACGGTGCGCGATATGGCAGAGCTCGAGACCTACCTTGAATCAATAAAGGAGTGATAAAAGTGGAAAACACTTCGGGAAATTTTCTGCATGATATAATCGAAGAAGACCTGAGGGAGGGCAGGGTGAAGAAGATTCACACCCGTTTCCCGCCCGAGCCCAACGGCTATCTTCACATCGGCAGCGCGAAGGCGATATACATCAACGCGATGACCGCGAAAAAATACGGCGGTCTGTTCAATCTGCGCTACGACGACACCAACCCCGAGAAGGAAGACGACGAGTACGTCAAGAGTATCTACGAGGACCTTCTCTGGCTCGGCGCCGAGCCCAACGGCGGAGTTTTTTACGGCTCAGACTATTTCGGCAAATGCTTCGAGTTTGCCGTTCAGCTCATAAAGCAGGGCGACGCCTACGTCTGCGATCTCGACGCCGACAGTATGCGCGAATACCGCGGAACACTTACCGAGCCCGGCAAGAACAGCCCGTACCGCGACCGGAGCGTCGAGGAGAACTTAGAGCTTTTTGAGCGCATGAAAAACGGCGAGTTTCCCGACGGCTTCTGCACACTGAGGGCGAAAATAGATATGTCGAGCCCCAACATCAATATGCGCGACCCGGCGATCTACCGCATCATCCACACCACGCACCACAGACAGGGCGACAAATGGTGCATCTATCCGCTCTACGATTTCGCGCACCCGATCCAGGACGCTCTCGAGGGAATCACCCACTCGATGTGCTCGATCGAGTTCGAGAACCACCGTCCGCTCTACGAATGGGTCGTGAACAAGATCGGCTTTGAAAATCCCCCCAAGCAGAGGGAATTCGCCCGCCTTAACGTCACCCACACCGTGATGTCTAAGCGCTATCTGAGACAGCTCGTCGAGACCGGAGTCGTCGACGGCTGGGACGATCCGCGGATGCCCACTCTCTGCGGACTCAGACGCAGGGGCTACACTCCCTCTTCGATCCTGCGATTCGTCGAGCTTACGGGAATTTCGAAGACGCTCAGCCTCGTCGATATCTCACTCCTCGAACACTGCATCCGCGACGAACTGAATTTCTCGGCTCCCCGCCGCTGCGCGGTCCTGGATCCGCTGAAGCTCGTCGTCGAGAATTACCCCGAGGACAAAAAAGAGTTCTTCACATTCCCGAACAATCCCAACGACGAGACCGCCGGCACGAGGCAGCTCCCGTTCACGAAAGAACTCTTCATCGAGAGAAGCGATTTTCTCCCCGAGAAGGTCCCGAAGTTCTTCAGGCTCTATCCCGGCGGAGAAGTCAGGCTAATGGGCTCCTACATCGTGAAGTGCACCGGCTTCGACGCCGACGCAGACGGCAATATCACCTGCGTAAGATGCACCGCCGATCTTGAGACCGGCTGCGGCCTCCCCGCGGACGGGAGGAAGATCAAGGGCACTATCCACTGGGTCAGCGCCTCCGACAATTTCACCGCAGACGCAGTCAGATATTCCCGCCTTTTCACCGAGGAGAACCTCGTCAATCTGCCGGAGGACAAGACCTACGGCGACTATCTCGATCCCGATTCCGCAAAGCGCTATTCGAACTGCGTTTTCGAAAAGACTCTCGCCGACTCCAAGCCCGGCGAAAGGTTCCAGTTCGTCCGCAGCGGCTATTTCTGCCGCGACACCAAAAATCCCGGCGTCTTCAACCTCATCGTCGACCTCAAGGACAGCAAGGGCAAATAATTCTCTATAATATCTCAAATATCTCAGGCGGCGGACCTAAAACGGCCCGCCGCCCATTTTATCTTATCATATTTCTTATTTCTTTCAGCTCGTTTTTTCTCAAGAACCCCGACGCCGCCAGAAACAGCAATTCCACCGCGAGGGATAGAACGATCTTAACTGCCGCAAGAGCCGTCGGATCAGAAAGCGTTATCGGGCGGGCGAGAAACGCCGACGCCGCGAACGCAGCCGCGCTGACCGCGAACGCCTTCAGCGCCTTTTTTGCCCTGCCGCCGAGGGCTCCGCTGTGCTTTTTTAAAAGCGAAAAACTCAGCGCGAAGTTCATGAGTTCTGTCGCCCATACCATTATTATGTATCCCGCGATCCCGGTTTTCGGCACGAGAAGCGCGATCATGGCGACCGATACCGCGCTGTCGAGCACGTTTATCTTCATTATTTCTTTTTGCAGTCCAAGTCCTTTTAAGATCCCGTCGCAGGTCATGTCCATATACATCACCGGGACGAGCGGCGCGAAAAGTCTGATCGTGTCCGACGCCTCGGTTGAGCCGAACACCGCAAGGGAAAGATCGCTTGAAAACGCCGCCATCGAGCCCGCCGCCGCGAGAGAGAACACTAAAGAGAACCTCAGAACTTTCGAGGCTATCCTGTCGCGCCGCTTTTCGTTCTTCGTCCCGGCGATCTCCGGCAAAAGAAGCCCGGACAGCACTCCGATCAGCGCCGACGGATATAATACGACCGGCAGCGCCATCCCGTGAACGAGCCCGTATTCGCCGAGCGATCTTTCGCTCCCCGCGCCGTAAAGCACGAGGCATTTCGGGATCAATAGGTTCTGCAGGGTCGAAAGACTTGCTCTGACGAGGCTTCCCGCAGCGTCCGGAAGCGCGACGGAAGAAAGCATTTTTCTGAAGCAGAAGGCTTCTTTTTTCGTTCCCGGTCTGTCCCTTATCACCCCGGCGATCCCCGCGGCAAACGAAAAGATCTCGCTGAGCGTTATGCCGACCGCGGCGCCGAAAAGTGCGCTTTTCGTATCCTGTGCGCGAGCCGCCGCGGCGAGAGTTATCCCTATCCTCAAAGCCTGCTCAGCGGTCCCGATCAGAGCCTGACGCGCCATTTTGCGCGCCGCCGCGGCGTAGCCGAGCGTGCACGCAGATATCGCCCCGAAGGGGAGCGAAACTGCGAGCATCTTCAGTGCGGCGGCGCAGCCGGCGTCCCCGATGTATCTTGTCGCGACGGTTTTCGCGGCGAGCGCGAGGATGAGCGCGGCGACGGATCCCTGAATAAAAGAAACGATATACAGTTTTCTCAGGCTTCTTCCGGCGGAGCCCGGCGAGTCGATGACGCTCCGCGTCGCCGCAAGTCCAAGCCCCGCCGCGCCGAGCGTCCTCGACAGAAACCACACGCTGAGGATCAGATTCCACAGCCCTATCCCGGCGCTCCCGACGATCCCCGACAATTTCACGTTGAACCATACTCCGGCGGTCCTCGTCAAAAAGTTCACGCCCGTCAGAAGGAGCGTTGTCAGAAAGATCCGTTTTGAGTTTTTCATAAGCATGTCCTTGAAGAGGTGTTATTTTGCCGGGCGTTTGGGTAAAATCCACAAAAGAAGGGTTTTCCCGGGAAAAATTCCCGATTTTTCTTGACAAAAGAGGCGAAGTGATGTATATTTCTTTTGTGATTTAATTCATAAAATAACGAGGTGTATCATGGTAACAAAGAATTTCAGATGCGTCGCCGTCATCGGTTACGGCGGAATGGGCGGCTGGCACG
>JAFTEP010000239.1 GCA_017453605.1 Clostridia bacterium | reverse complement strand
CGTCGTTCAAGCCCTCTTCATCATCGTATGCCCGTCCCTTTATTGAGGCACCGTCAAACTCTTCGAGACCAAATAATATGTCCGGAACAGAAAAATCCCCGCTGTTTATTTCCCGCGGTTCTTCGTTTTTCTCCGCTGTCGCCACCGGAAAAGCACTCAGAAGCATACAGATAATCAGTAAAACAGACAGAATTCTTTTGATTTTTTTCATGGTCGTCTCCTTTCACGTAAAAAAACATAAAAAATGATCCCGTCCGTCACCGTTTCGACTTTCAAAGAACGGTAACGACGAACCTATTAAAGAAAGTCCCTCCCTTCAATATCTATTATAAATATCTATATTTAATTTGTCAATACAAAAATGAAAATTTTATAAAATATACTAAAACTCCGCCGCGGATCTTTTGATCCGCGGCGGAGGACGTTTTGTGCGACAAGTCAGTTTTCTTTCTTTTCTTTGTTCTCGTTTTTCTTAGCACTCTTGACGATTATGATGACGACGACGGCGATCGCGACGATGATCGCGAGCCAGATAAAGATGCACAGGCCCAGAGGCTGAGGGCAGAAGTGACAGATCGGGCATTTGTCGTTATTCCCGGGAGCGGGATCTGCCCCGGAGGAGGCGGGCGCGGTATCGCTCGCGGCAGGCGCGGTGTTGTAGGCTATATCGTCGGTCCCGAAGGCGATCGTCTTCGACCAGTCGGAATATATGAAGCCGTCAAAATATTTCGGGTGATCGTATCTGTAGCGGCAGCGCAGCTCGATCACGGAATCCTTCGGCACGTTCGGGCGGTTTTCGTTCGCGAGACTGAACAGTGCGCTCTCCATCTCGCCCGCCTTAATGATCCAGTCGCCCTGAAGCTCGACGAACTCCGTGTCTCCCTTGACGCGCGCCCAGACCTCGATGACGATCCCGCCGCCTTTGGCCGCGACCTTCGTGGCGTTCTCCATGAGCCTGTCGGGAACGGTGAGCGTGAAAGCGACGATCGGATTGCCGTTGAATTCCTTGTCGGTCATGCGCAGACCGGTTATCACCGGAGCGTCGAGGTCGGCTTTTGTCAGCGGCTCGAATTTCTCGGAATCCTTGCCGACGCAGGCGGTTTCGGACCAATCGGAAAAATAGAACCTGTCGGGAATTCCTTCGCTCCTCACGGTGACGACGAAGCGAGCGCGGAAATACACGGTGTGCTTCGTATAGTCGATGCGCAGTTCTTCCTCTTCTTCGTTATAGGTGTACTGATCCGGTCTCAGCTGATCCTTGACGCCGGGCCAATACCCTTCGGGGTCGCCGTTCCAGCGGTCGTCGTTCGGGACGCCCCGGGTCACCCAGACGTCCTGAACGGTTTCCGTCGCGTTGTTGAGCCCGCACTCGACCACGTCCCATTCGCTGAAGCGCGCGTGCCCTTCATCGTCTTTACCGAGACCGAAATACTCGTTCCCGTCCCAGTATTTCGTGTAGTGCCAGCCGGAAACGGCATCGTTCACGTCGTCTACGGCCCAGTCGATCTGAACGTTCATCCAGATATCGTCGCAGCCGACGTTCTCCATAAACCGATCGATGGTGCCGTCGGAATGAGCGTTTTCCATGTTCTTGAAAAACGCCGTCATTTCGTTGCTCAGGCTGTAAGAAAGATAAGTGGTCGTCGGAGAGTCGCCTCCCTCCAGCCATTCGGCGGTGACGTACGCCGGAGCGACGAGCTCGAAGGGCAGATCGCCCTCATCGGCGAACGCCGGGAGAGCGAACAAAGATATAACGATCGCGGCGACTATGAAAACCGAAAGAATCTTTTTCATCTTGTTATCCCGTCCTTTCCTGTGTCAAAAAAATGAAGTCCGTATAACAATTATACAGTAAACCGCAGAATTGTCAAGTTTTTTTTCCGGCGCCAAAGCGCCGCCTCGGGGATTCGCGCGCGCCCGGGCGCCTCAACGACCCGAAGGGATCATTCGCCGCTTTGTTGTTCGGCAGGGGTCGGCGCCCACGACGGCCCGCAAAAACGGCGCCCGCGACGACCCGCAAAAACGGCGCTCGGGGCGACCCGGAAAGCTTTTTTTTGCCGAAAAACTTGACACGGCGAAAGAATCAGATTATAATAAAGCCGATCACAACGCGCCTCAGGGCAGCCGCGAAAAAGAGAGGTATTATTTATGGGAGAAACGACCGATTTCATCCCCGTTCTCAGAGGAGCGAAGGAAAGACCCGTCAAAAAGATGAAAAAGATCGGCACCGTCGCGATCGGCGTGGTCGAGGCGACCCCGGTCGTCTGGAAAAACGAGCTCTGGCGCTTCGAGTGGGTCAGGAACAACGCCTGGAACACGCTCAGAGCCGGCGAGCCCGAGGAGGGCCACTACCATTTCGTGAGGATGTCCGACGGACTCCGCAGCGCGCCGTTCGCCGTCGATCACGCGTTCGGCTGCTGCCACTGCGAAGACGGCGTGATGTACGTCGCCGGAGTCGAGGGCAAGGGCGGCGGACAGATCCTGAACGTGTTCTTTTCAAAAGATCTCGAGCACTGGGAGAAAAAGCGAGCCCTCGAATTCCCGGATGATATCCGCCTCTACAACACCTCGATCTGCCGCGCCGAAAACGACTTCGTGATGGCGATCGAGATCGGCGGCAAAAATCCCGCGGTCGGGAAGGGCTTCACCGTGGTGTTCGCCCGCTCGAAGGACCTTATAAACTGGGAAATGCTCGACATGATGAAGTATTCATATTCCCGCGAGAGATACACCGCCTGCCCCGTCATCAGATACGTCGACGGGAAGATCTACATGGTGATCCTCGAGAGCCTGCCGCTCCACCGCTGGGCGCCCTATATCTACCGCACGGACGATCTCGAACACTTCGAGCCCGGGCTCAAAAACCCCTTCATGATGTTCGGCGACGAGGACAAACAGACGGATCCGGCGGTGAAATTCACTCCCGAAGAACTCGACGAGATCAACTCCGCCGTCAACTGCAACGCGAGCGATATCGACCTGTGCGAGTTCGGGGGCAAAACTCATATCCTCTACTCCTGGGGCAATCAGCTCGGGAGGGAATACCTCGCACGCGCCGAATACGACGGCGGCAT
>JAFTEP010000238.1 GCA_017453605.1 Clostridia bacterium | reverse complement strand
TCTCCTCGGCGTCCGCGTCCGATCTCAGTATCCCGACGGCGATCTTTTTCATCAGCTTTCCGTAAAGCGCGTCGAGCATTTCAAGTGCGCCCTCGTCCCTCGCGTTCAGAAGCTCCAGCACCTTCTCGGGGCAGGGGATAACCGTTTTATTCAATGTTGTCATCCCCGCCCTCCGTCATTTTTTGCGCTGTGCCGTATCGGTTTTTCGCTCTCACCCTATAAGACGAAAAAACTTCCCGTCCGGTTGCGCCGGATGATAAAATATTGAGAAAAAACTTTAAAAAAACCGAAAAGATCCGCCGCGGACGAAATCATCCGCGGCGTAAAAGGTCACTGTCTTGTTTTTGTCTCCTGGGCCTTTTTGAGCGTGAAGGTGAACTCGCAGTCCTTGCCGTATTCGCTCTTCACGTTTATCTGTTCTCCGTGCCTTTCGATGATCGTGCGCACGATGAAAAGCCCCAGACCCACTCCGGTCTTGTCGAGACCCCTCGACTTGTCGGATTTGTAGAACCGGTCGAAGACGAAGGGCAGGTCCTCGGGCGGAATCCCCGACCCGGTGTTCCTCACCGAGACGCTGACCTTCTGATCCTTCTCTTCCAGACGGATCGTCAGTTCGCCGCCCTCGTTGGAGAACTTGACGGCGTTGTCGATGAGATTGAAGAGCACCTGATGTATCGCGTCCTTGTCCGCGGTCACCGCGATGTTGTCGCTCGAACAGTCGAAAGAGACCTCCATTTTCTTTTCGTCGAGCCTCTGCTCGAAGGAAATGAGGATCTGCCGCGCCATCTCGCAGACGTCGAAGGAGGTCATGTTGAACTTTCTTTCTCCCGCCTGCATACGCGATATGTCGAGCAGGCTCGACACCAGCCTTGACAGTCTCCTGACCTCTCCGGCGATCTGCTCGAGGTAGTGGTTCTGCTTCTCCGGCGGGATCGCCCCGTCGATGATGCAGTCGATGATGCCGGAGATCGAGGTCATCGGCGTTCTCAGATCGTGGGAGATGTTGGCGAGGAAGGTGTTCCTCATGTCCTCTTGCTTTTCGAGAGAACTCGCCATGTTGTTGAACGCCTTCGCCAGCTCCCCGATCTCGTCCTCGCCGGAGACGGGCACTCTCACGTCGAAGCGTCCCTGCGCGAAGGCCTTCGCCGCTTTGCTCATATCCTTCAGCGGCTCGGTGATCTTTTCCGACATCAGATAGACCGCGATCAGCGCCACGACGAAGACCATCAGCGTCGCGACCGCCACCGTCCTTGTCATCTTGTTGGCGACCGCGCTCATCTGCGCCGAGGGAGCGCACACGAAGAGGATCGCCGACGGCTCGTCCTCCGGGCCTATCAGGCGGATCGAATTGAGGTGCTTCTTTTCAAAAAAGCCCCCGAGATCGCTGTAGCTGTATATCTCCTGCCCGGCTGTGACGTTCGCCGCCACCTCCGCCGGGATCGCGTCGCCGAACTCGTCCTCCGGATGTTCCGAAGCGATCAGAAGCTTTCCCGAGGTATCGGTGACAAAAGCCGTCGCCTCGGAGTTCTGAGCCTGGGTGTTGAGGCTCTTTTTGAGCTGATCGGCGTTCGTTTCGAGAAGCTCAGGGAGAGTTTTTCCCGAGAGCCGGATGAAAACGCCGATGTTCTCAGCTGTACTGTCGGCAGTGTTCTCCACGAGCGTCTTTTTCGCTTCCGAGGAGTAGTTGGAGATCAGCGAGCCCATTATCAGCGCCAGCAGTATGAAGCTGACCAGCGTAATAAGCATGAACGCCGTTATGTATTTTGTGAAGATGCTTTTGAACATTTCGCGCCTCAGACGAGCTCGAACTTATACCCCACGCCCCAGACGGTCTTCAGAAGCCACTTGTCGCTGACTCCCTCGAGCTTTTCTCTCAGTCTCTTGACGTGGACGTCGACCGTCCTCGAATCGCCGAGGTATTCGAAGCCCCAGACCTTGTCCAGAAGCTGATCCCTCGTGAACACTCTGTTGTAGTTTGAGGCAAGAAAATATAAAAGCTCCAGCTCCTTCGGGGGGATGTCCACCGCCTTGCCCTTGAGCTTCAATTCGTACTTCTGACGGCTGATCTCCATGTTGTCGAACTTGATGACCTCTCCGTCGTCGAAGTTGTTTCTCATCACCGATCTTCTTAAAACCGCCTTGACCCTCGCGGAGACCTCCTTCATGTCGAAGGGCTTCACGATGAAGTCGTCCGCGCCGAGCTCGAGCCCGAGGACCTTGTCGAACACTTCTCCCTTTGCGGTTATCATTATGACGGGCTTGGAGCTCATTTCCCTGATCTCCCTGCAGACCTGCCAGCCGTCCTTTCTCGGAAGCATGATGTCCAGAAGCACCAGATCCGGCTCGTAGATCTTGAACGCGCTTATCGCCTCCGCGCCCTCGTTGGCGGTCTTCACCTCGTACCCTTCGTTTTCAAGATACATCCTCAGAACGTCGCAGATGTTGAGATCGTCGTCGACCACAAGAATTTTTGTTGCCATTTTTTATTGCCTTCCTTTCGTATCTTTCGTGTGTCCGGGTCTTGTTTTTTGATCCGGATAAGTCTTGCCGCGCCGCGCTGCCGCCTTGTATTTCGGGTGCGCCGCCGCTGTGTTTTCGCGGCTTCGCGGTGGGCGAGTGAAACTTTATTCACATTTCAATTATGAACTAAATTTCACACTCATATTATACACCTTTATTTTCGCTTTGTAAAGAGGTTTTTGAAAAAAATTCAAAGCAGAATAAAAAGGAGAGATAAGGGATAATAAACGATAAAGTGTTTCCGGCGCGGAGTTTGAGACTCAGCGCCGGAAACGGGTGTGAGTGACTGTCGAGCGATCAATTGCCGGAAAGGATTTTGCCGCCGGATCTTATTGTTTTGAAAAGCTCTTCGGATGAATCGAGGAGGGTCTGAGAATAAACTTGGACTTCTGATCCCGGTGTCGAGGAAAGCTTTTGGCCGTTTTCCGGACAATAAGCGAAAATACTCCACGGATCGACCGTTGAAAAATCTGCTGAAATAAAATAATTGACGGGGTTTTTGTAGCCTTTTTTGATTACGGCGTAGTATGAGATCGTGTCGCAGAGGAAATTGCCTTCCACAGCTTTGAAAGAAGAACGTGTCGCCTCGGATTTTTTTGCGTCCCAACGGAAGGGAATAATATATATCTTCTTTATAACGTCCTTTTCCCACGGTATTACGAATTCTTCTTTGATCGTTCCATCAGGAGGAACAAAAACGGCGTCGACAAGACCGTATCTCTCTTTGATCGAGTGCAGATAATCCAAAAGCTGTTCGGAAACGGTCTCATCGTCGGTCTGCCAATTTGAAAATTGTGCGATTTGGATTATATCGCCATTATTTACAGGAACGCCGTCAAGTTTTTCGATAACACTCTCGATCTTGCAATCGGTTACAACAAATCTTCCGAAATTAAATGAGTAATACAAAGAATAACCAAGCGGGCGCAGTTTTACAACCGCGTCACC
>JAFTEP010000237.1 GCA_017453605.1 Clostridia bacterium | reverse complement strand
TGAGAGTGGTCGACAACACGGAGTGCTTCGTTCTGGATATGGACGGAACGATATATCTGGACAGCACGCTCTTTGATTTCACCCACGACTTTCTGAAAGCGGTCAGGGATTCCGGCAGGAGATACGTCTTCTACACCAACAATTCCTCGAAGAAGCTCGACGACTACGTTCTGAAGCTCGACAAGCTCGGGATCAAGGTCACCTACGACGATATCTATATCTCGAACCAGGTCATCATCAAGTTCCTCAAAGAAAACTACGACGATCCGAAGCTCTACGTCGTCGGAACTCCCTCTCTGATCGGGGAGTTCGAAAAGGCGGGCTTCAGGGTCGTCGAAGAGGACCCCGATCTTGTGATCGTGGGCTTTGACACGACGCTCACCTACAAGAAGCTCGACGACTGCTGTCACTACATCAGAAACGGCGTCAAGGCGTACGGAGTAAATATGGACTACAACTGCCCGACGAAAAGAGGCTTCATGCCCGACTGCGGCTCGATCGCGGCGCTGATAAAGGCTTCTACCGGCGTCCAGCTCGAATTCTTCGGCAAGCCCTCGCGCCACACCTTCGACTACGTCGTGGAGCGCACCGGAGTCAGCCCCGAAAAGCTGACTTTCGTCGGCGACAGGATGTATACGGATATCGCGGTCGCCGACGGCACACCCGCTTCGTCGGTGCTCGTGATGACCGGGGAGACCACTCCTCAGATCCTCGCCGACAGTCCCGTCAAGCCCACCATTGTCTGCCGCTCCCTCGAAGAGCTGACGGAGATAATCAGAGCTGAATAAATATAGGGCGTATCTTTTCGTTCTTGCCGGGATCATCGCGAACACCGTCAAGGGATTTATCGGCAAAAGGACTTCCTCCTATACGGACACGGCAAAAAAGGCCGCAAATTTCACTCTGTTCAGAACACTTCTGTGCCTGCCGACCGCGCTGATACCGCTCGTTTTGTTTTCGGGCTCGCTCTCGGGACTGGCTATATCTCCCGAGATCATTCCGATCTGCGCTCTCAGCGGCATATCCTGGGGCCTGCTGATGGTGTTCTGGCTCATGTCGGTAAGAAACGGCGCGTATATGATGGTCGCGTCTTTCGAATCGGCGGGAGTAGTGATACCGGTGGTCATGTCCGCCGCGCTGTTTACCGGAGAAGCGATAAGAATCAATCACGCCGTCGGGCTCTGCCTCTTGATCGCCGGAGTCGCGGTGATGAACTCCTACAGCCGCAAGCTCAAGGGCTCGCCGGGCGTCAAGGGATACCTGTACGTCACGGTAGTCGGGATAAGCTACGGACTGTCAGAATTCGCTCAGAAATGGTACAGCTTCAAAACGGACGGAAAGGGCGATTCCGCGGTCTTCGCGTTCTACACATACGTTTTCGCGATCGCGGTGATCGGCGTCTTCGCACTGATCGGACTCATCGGCGAAAAGAAGAAAGCCCGCGAAGAAGCGGCAAAAGATATTCCCGCGGAGGGCCGGAACACTGAAAACGGGGGCAAAAAAATAAAACTCGTTCTCTTTGCGTTCATAATGGCGGTCTGCACCCTCGTCTACACTCTCGGATCCGCGGCGGCGGCTCCCCTGCTGCCGGCGACGGTCCTCTTTCCGCTGAAAAACGGCGGAGACACGATCTTCGGGACCGCGATGTCTGCGATCTTCCTCAAGGAAAAGCTCAACGCGACCGAGATCGCCGGGCTCGCGCTTGTCTTCGCGGCGCTCGTACTGATAAATCTGTAAAACGAATAAACGGAGAAAAAAATGACCGGAAAACAGAGAGCCTATCTGAGATCGCTGGCAAATCCGCTCACGAGCAAATACCAGTTCGGCAAGAACGATCTCAACGACAACTTCATAAAGCAGATAGACGCGGCGCTCGAAGCCAACGAACTGATAAAGATAACCGTGCTCGAGACCGCTCCCCTCTCCCCAAGAGAGCTCTCGGACAAGCTGTGCGGGCTGACCGGAGCCGAGGGGATCCAGGTGATCGGCTCGAAGGTCGTGCTCTACAGGGAATCCAAGGAAAACAAGAAAATAGAGATACCGAAATAAAAGAAACCCCCGAAATTATACTTTTCAAACGGAAACATCTGCATATCCTTTAAAGAAAGAAGATCGTTGCCGATATCGGGAAAAACTGAATAAAGAAGAAACAAGCCCACCGCGGCATCTTTCTGCCTCAGAAAGTGTCACGGTGGGTTGTTCTGATTTTTAAAAAAAGCTGAATTGCTCGCATTCGCTCGCGCTTAAGGCAAAAATCAATATCTCTTCCCCTCCCGTCTGTCGCGGACGGGCGGGACCTCGCGGCCGTCCGGGAAGGACTGAACGAGCGTCCCGAGGGACAGACCCTCGACGACGGCGGCAGAGGAGATCCTGATTAGCGGCGCGTCTACCTCGTTTCGCGTTTCCCTGCGGAAGACGTTTTCGATGCGGACGTTCTTTGAAACTGTCCCGGGGAAAAACTCGATCAGCGGACAGTGGAGCGCGGCGCCGTCCTCGGTGTCGAAATGGAACTTGCCGTCGTCAAAATCAAAGGACGCGGGCTTTGACATATAGACGTCCGAGATATGCACGTTTTCGATAAGGCAGGGGGCGCCGGGATGCTGGTCGTGATGTGTGAAGGAGACGGCGTTGTAGCGGCAGGTGCCGAAAAGGTTTCTGACGGTAACGTTTCTGACGGGGTTGCCGCTCGAAAGAAGCCTCACTCCCGTGTAGGTGTTCTCTCCGAAAACTCCGTCTATCACGATATCCTCTATAGGTCCGCGGGTGATCTCGGTCAGCGCGGTCGCGTCCGCGGTGAGCGCGACCTGATCGTCGTTGGCGGTCCCGCGGATATTTCTTATAAGTCCGAAGCGGGCGGGACCGGTGACGTGGATGCCGTCCATGTTTCTTTTTTTGCAGTTATAGTCGAGATAAACGTTTTCGACCGTGAAATTTTTCGCGTCGGCGATCTGGACGCCGAAAGAGAGCGGATCCTTCACCGTGAGAGAAGATAGGTGAAGATTCGCGCAGTGGACGAATCTCATCAGGAGCCCGAGATAATCGTTTTTCAGATAGCGTTCCCTGTCAAACTTTCCGCCCTCGGCGTAGCTTTCACCGGGGGCGAGAAATTTTCTCTCGCATTTTTCGTTCGTGCCGTCCCAGACCCCGCCCTCAATGCTGATGTTGAAGTTTTCTTTATCCTCCCTCAGTCCGTCGTTTTCGATGAGAGAGAACACCCCGTCGTCCGGCAGACGAAGGACAGTGTCGGGCGCGAGGAAAAGAGAAGTGTCGGAATGGATGACGAGCGGTCTTTCGATCACGAATACGCCGGAAGGAAAAACGACCCTGCCGCGCCTGTCGAGAAGGCTTTGAAGAGTTGAAGCGTTGTCCATAATGATCTCCTGATAATCACTTATTCGGGCGTCAGAACAGTCCGAGCAGCAGGATCGCCGCCGTGCCGAAAACGATGCTCAGAACGCTGCGTCTGTTGAGCGGTTCTCTGAAGAACGCCGTCGAAACGGCAATGGTGAGCAGCACAGCGCCGCCGCTCGAGATCGGGTAGTAGATCATGGTGTCTAAAGCGCCCGCGAGAATGAGATTTATCCTGTTGTAGCAGACGATGACAAGTCCCGTGGCGAGGGCGAAGACTATCCCGTTCCCATAGCCGGCCGGTGCCTTCTCGCGCTTTTTCGAGAAGAAGAAAAGAAAAAGGTTCAAAACGAAGATCATCACAAAGGCGCAGGACAAAAAAGGATCTATCGCGTCTTTATCCGGTCCCGTGCGGTGGATCTTCTCAAAGACCCCGACCGCCCCGGAGAAAACAAGCGTCGCGAGCGCGAAGAAGAACCATTTCGCGTTTACCGGGGAGGACTTGTCCTTCAGATCGGCGGAAAAGAAGATCGCAAGGACCATCAGGACCGCTCCGATCCCTTTCAGAATTGAAAAACTCTCGCCGAAAAACACGGGCCCGGCAAGGGCTGGGATCAGCATTCCGTACATACAAAAAAGGGCGCTCAGCCCCATGGGACCGACGGACATGCTCTTCATCAGAAAAAGCTGTATCAGACAGCAGGAGCCGGCGTAGCCCAACGCGGGAAAGAACGTCCACGGAGAGAGCGCGAAAAAGCCCGAAACGGCAAGCTGGACCGCCGCCGCAATACCGAACGCGGCGAGATTGAAAAAACAGATGCGGCTGTTCTGCTCCGGCGCGCGGTCGGTGTATCCCTTGACGAGGGACGATTTCACGACCGCCAGAACGACAGAAAAAGCCAAAAGAACGTAATTCATTTTTCCCCTCCCCCGCCGATATCCGCGAAAGAAATTTAGCACAATCCCGGGGAAAAATCAACTGCTTTTTGCCGCGGACGGCGGGGCGGGCGAAAAAAAGCGCGGAACGGAACGGAGGGGCTGCGCTTTTTGGGGCTCAAAATATGAACCGTTTATAAAAATATATAAAAATAATTTGAAATAATCTGAAAAAACGTTTATGCGTCTTTCTTTTCGGGACGAATTGTGGTATAATAATATTTGTGAAATTATACATTTGCACAAATTCGGAGGAAAAAATGGTCTGTATCCTTTTGGGAGACGGTTTTGAAGAGGCGGAGGCACTGGTCCCCGCCGATATGCTCAGGCGCGCGGGAGCGGACGTGAAGCTGGTGTCCGTCACTCACGATCTTATCGTGACCGGGAGCCACGGAATTTGCGTCGCCGCCGATCTGTGGATCGGAAGCGCGGCCGCGAAGGGCCTTCCCGAGGCTCTGATCCTGCCCGGAGGGATGGGCGGCGTCGAGTCGATCAAAAACTCGAAGAGGGCAAACGAATTCATAACCAAGTGTTTTGAAGAAAACGTCCTTATCGGAGCTATCTGCGCCGCGCCGACGCTTCTGAGCTCGATGGGGCTCATAAAGGATAAGCGCGCGACCTGCTATCCCGATATGAAGGACCTTATGGACTGCGCGGAGTGGGTCGACGAAGACGCCGTCAGGGACGGGGACCTCATCACCTCGAAGGCCGCGGGAACCGCGTATCAGTTCGCTTTCGCGCTCATCGAAGCTCTCTGCGGGGAGCAGGCGGCAAAGAAAGTCAAAGCTTCGGTCTTTTACGCAAAATGACAAAGTCCGGGCTGAGAGCCCTGCTCAAGAAAAAAAGAGACTCCCTCTCACCCGAAGAGAGAAAAAAACTGTCGCGTGAAGCGTCGGCAAGAGTCGTTGAAAGCTCCGTCTGGAAGCGCTGCCGGAAGATCGCGCTTTACTGTCCGATAAAGAGCGAAGCCGATCCGGAATATATAAAAAACGCGGCGCTTCGGGAGAAAAAGACGCTTCTCTACCCGAAATGCCTCGGGAACGAAATGGAGTTTTTCGCGTCAGACGGAAAAAGCGGCTTTTCGGTTTCGCGCTTCGGCATCCCGGAGCCGCAAGGCTCAGAGCCGGAGACGGACTTTTCCGACACGCTGATGATAATTCCATGCCTCGGGGTCGACGAAAAGTTTTTCCGTCTGGGCTGGGGCGGAGGATTCTACGACAGGTTTTTCGCCCGTCACAGACCCGCGGCGGCGATAGGATTCGTGTTTTCCTTACAGATAGTGCCGAGCGTGTTCCCCGAGGCGCACGACGCCGCGCTCGACGGAACGGCGAGCGAAAAGGGCCTCGTCCTACGGGGCTGAACAAAACGATGAACAAATCAGAAAGGAGGAAAGACCCGTGAAATCGAAAAACGCGCTTTACGCGCCCGCGCTTCTGTGCGTGATCTACATCCTTACCGGATTTTCAAAGACTCTCATGGGCTTTTTCTCCGGGCTCTCCGACAGCAACATCCTGCTTTCGGTCATCATCATCCAGTGCGTGGTGTTTCTGCTCCCTGTCGCGTTCTACTGCAGGGTCAGGAACATCAACATAGTCACGGCTCTCAATTTCAAGCCCGTTTCGCCGAGCTGCATAGGCTTCGCGGTCGTCTCGTTCTTTTTGTATTTCGCGGGCGCGGCGCTTATAAAATTCGTTTCGCAGGCGTTCATGGGAGCTCAGATATCCTCGGGCGTCCCGCTGATGGAGGCTTATCCCGAGCAGGGAGCGCTGATCTTGATAGCTTACGTCGTTCTGCCCGCTCTTCTGGAGGAGCTCGTGTTCAGGAGCATAGTGATCCACGAATACACTCCATACGGCGGATTCTTCGCGATCGGAGTTTCCGCGCTGTTCTTCGCGATGCTCCACTTCTCGTTCAAGGGACTCGCCGGGTATTTTCTCGCGGGGATAGTGTTCGCAGCGATGACCTTCGTCTGCTCGTCGGTCATACCGGCGATAATATTGCATCTTGCAAACAACGCGCTCGACGTCTTCATGCCCGACGTCTTCAGCGAATACGTTTCGAGAACTGGCAATTCGACGCTGTTGTTCTTTATACTGACAACGGTGTTTTTACTTCTTCTGTGCATGTGGCTCGGACAGCTCGAATTCATATATTCCAAAAAATCCGCGGAGGTCGGGAGCCAGAAAAGAGCTCAGCTTCTCTTTCTCGAAAGCGAAAAGAAGCTCCGGGAACAGGAGAAAAAGCCCGCCTTCTCAAAGAGAGCGGCTCAGGTGTTCCTTTCTCCGGGACTCATAGCCGCCGTGATCATTTTCATACTCAAGGCGATAAACGTGATCTGACGCGCGAATCGCCCTAAGAAATATCAGATAAATTCTTTCAGCGCCAAAGGCGCCCAAACCGATCAGGAGCACAAAAATGCCGGAAAACGACAGCGAAAACAGAGACATCATCGCTTCTTCACCGAGAGCAAAAAAGCAGGAGATCCAAGAAGAAAAGCCTGAAGCCGCGGTGGATGCCGAGAAGAAAGAGACCGCCGAAAAACCCGAAGCCTCAGAAGAGACCGAAAAGGCCGCCGAGAAGCCCGGGAGCGACGGAGAATCTTTGCGCCCCGCCCCGAAGAGAGCGGCGAGACGCGCGCCGGTGTTCGAGCGGGAACAGAAGACCCGGATCAGCGAGCCGGTTCCCGACAGAGAGCAGAAGACCCGGATCAGCGAGCCGGTAAGAACTCAAAAGAACGATCCGAAGCCTCAGGGCGAAGACGAAAAAGAAGACAGGGCTCCCGTCAGGGATGAGACCCGAAAGCATCCGGCAAAATCCTCCGGCGCACGCAAGAAAAAAGAGACTTCCTACGACAAGCCGAAGATCAAGGACAGAGGCGGGATCACTCTCGGGCTGATAAAGGCGATAATCTATATCGCCGCCGTTCTGGCGATCTCGGGATTTCTCGGGATAACCGGCGTGAAATGGGGCAACGACATTTTCGCCTTCGTCAAGGAGGAGACCGAAGCGACGGTCGTCATCCCGGAATTCGCGACGGTCGACGAGATCGCGGACATCCTGAAAACGAACGGCCTCATCAGCGAACCGTCCGCTTTCAAGTTCTGGGTGAAATTCAAGTACAAAAACAAGAATCTCGTGATCGTGCCCGGCGCATACGAACTGAAGAGCACGATGAACTACGATCAGATGATCTACGAGATCCGCGAAAAGCCCGCTCCGAGGCAGATAGTGGAGATAAAGATCCCGGAGGGCTACACCGTGGATCAGATCATCAACCTGCTCGTGGACGAATATCATATAGGCACTCGCGAGGGCTTCGTCAAGGCGATAAACGAATATCCCTACGAATACTCGTTTATGGAAGAGCTGAACAAGAGCGAATTGTCGCCTAACAGAAAGTACAGGCTCGAGGGCTACCTCTTCCCCGCCAAATACGAGGTCTACAGCGATATAAGCGAAGTCGGTATCATAGACTACTTCCTGTCGGCGTTCGAGAAGCGCTTCGACAAGCTCTATTACGACAGGCTGACAGAACTGGACATGACGCTCGACGAGGCGATCACTCTCGCATCCATCATCCAGGCGGAGGGCAAGTTCGACAGCGAATTCTACACCATTTCGAGCGTTTTCCACAACAGACTCAATTCGACGGACATGAAAAAGCTCGAATCCGACGCGACGATAAACTACTATCTGCCGGAGAGAAAGGAACAGCTTTCGAGAGAGGATCTGGAAACTCCCAATCCCTACAACTCATATCTGAACGAGGGTCTGCCTCCCGGAGCGATCTGCAATCCGGGACTTGAAGCGATCCACGCCGCCCTATATCCGGACGAAACGAAGTACTTCTATTTCGTGGCGGACGCCGACGGGCACAGCCTCTTCGCCGAGACCCTGAACCAGCACAACAAAAACAAACAGACCGCCGCCGCTAACCGCGAGAAGCAGAAAGAACAGATCGAAGCGGGCGCGGACGTCGAGTGACGGATCGGGACAGAAGACAGAAGACGAAAACAAAAAAACCGAAAGGACGATAAATGCCGCAGTACGATATATATATCTGCATAGGCGCGCTGATATTCTCGCTCGCATCGGCCGTTATAAGTCTTATCGCGCTGATAGGACTGAAAAAACAGAAGCCGCCGGAATTTGACGACCGGAGGATCATCTCCGATCTCGGAAGGCTCGGAGGAAACGTCGAGACGCTCTCGACTTCTCTGACGAAGGCTCAGGACAGGCTCGCCCAGACGAGCGGAAAAGCGCTGGATGATATGTCGAAGGCGCTCGGAGAGAGAGTCGCAGACATGGAGGGCTCGATGTCGAGAGCTCAGAAAGTCCTCGCGCAGACCAACGCCGATTCGATAAAGAACATGAACGAGACGCTGACCGAAAAGCTGGCGGGGATGGAAAAGACCCTCGCCTCTCTCACGACTCAGGTCGGCGAAAGGCTCAAAGAGCTGAGCGAAGGAAACGAGAAAAGGCTCGGAGAGATCCAGAAAACGGTCGACGACAAGCTCCAGAAGACTCTCGACGAAAAGATCAGCCGTTCGTTTGCGGACGTCAGCACAAGGCTCGAGCAGGTCCACAAGAGCCTGGGCGAGATGAACAGCCTCACAAAGGACGTCGGCGACCTGAAGAACGTGCTCTCGAACGTGAAGACGAGGGGCATTCTCGGAGAGATCCAGCTCGGCGCGATCCTGGGCGAGATCTTAAGCCCGGAGCAGTACGAGACCAACGTCGTCACGGTCAGCGGGACCTCGAATCCGGTAGAATACGCCGTGAAGCTCCCGGGAGCGGAGGACGGAAAGAGCGTCTGGCTGCCGATAGACTCGAAGTTCCCTCTCGACTGCTACAGAGAGCTTGAGGACGCCTACGAGAGCGCGGACCAGACGAAGATAGCCTACGCCGGAAAACAGCTCGAACAGCGTCTGAAGCAGTTTGCGAAGACGATACACGATCTTTACGTCAGGGTGCCGGAGACCACGGATTTTGCGATAATGTTCCTTCCGACAGAAGGGCTCTACGCAGAGGCGGTCAGAAGAGGGATGGTCGAGACACTTCAGAACTCCTACAAGATCAACATAGCCGGACCGACGACGATGGCCGCGCTCCTGAACAGCCTGCAGATGGGCTTCCGCACGCTCGCGATACAGAAGCGTTCGGGAGAAGTCTGGGAGGTGCTCGGCGCGGTGAAGACCGAATTTGAAAAGTTCGAGGACGCTCTCAGCAGCGCTCAGAACCGCATCAATCAGGCAAACAACGATCTCGACAAGCTGGTCGGGACGAGGACGAGGGCGATAAACAGAAAACTGAAAAGCGTCTCCGCACTGCCGAGCGAGAAGGCGACTGAACTTCTGGAGGACGGCAATGAGTGAGAAAAGCGTCAAGGTCGTCGCGGAGAACCGCAAGGCGAGGCACGACTACTTCGTGCTGGACACTTTTGAAGCGGGGATCGAGCTTTGCGGCACCGAGGTCAAGAGCATCCGCCAGGGCGGGATAAACCTGAAGGACAGCTGGTGCAGCTTCAAAAACGGGGAAGTTTTCGCCGAGAACGTCCACGTCAGTCCCTACGAAAAGGGGAACATCTTCAACCGGGACCCGAGAAGGAAGCGCAGGCTCCTGATGCACAAAAAGGAGATCCTGAAACTGAAGCTGACGACCGAAAAGGACGGAGTGACGCTTATACCCTTGAGCGTGTATTTTTCCGGGTCGATCCTGAAAATGAAGCTCGGGCTCTGCAAGGGCAAGAAGCTCTACGACAAGCGCGAGAGCGAAATGAAAAAAACTCTTGAAATGGAAAACCGCCGGGACGCGAAGGAGAAGCTCTGAAAATGGATCCCAAGCATATCAGAAATTTCTGCATCATAGCGCACATAGATCACGGCAAGAGCACTCTGGCGGAC
>JAFTEP010000236.1 GCA_017453605.1 Clostridia bacterium | reverse complement strand
TTCGGCTTTCCGCCGTCTGAAACACAAGACTCAGGTGTTCTTTTCTCCGAGCAACGACCACGTCTGCACGAGGATAGAGCACGTTCTTCACGTCGAGTCGGTCTCTATGGCGATCGCGGGCGCGCTCGGTCTCAACGCGGAGCTGACCGCCGCCATCGCCATTTCGCACGACCTCGGGCATTCTCCCTTCGGTCACAAGGGCGAGAGGGCGCTCGACAAGCTTATGCAAAAAGACGTCGGAGAGAAGTTCTGGCACGAAAAGAACGGGCTTTTGTTCGTCGACAGGCTCGAACTTTTAGAGGACGAGAACCGCGTCAAGAAAAACCTCTTTCTGACCTACGCCGTCCGCGACGGCATAATCTCTCACTGCGGAGAGAGCGGCGAGGCCGGCGTCGTTCCGAGAGACGAGGCTATAGATCTTGCGCTCTGCACAAGTCCCAATCTTTACGCCCCATTCACCTACGAGGCCTGCGTCGTGAAGCTCGCCGACAGGATCTCGTATCTCGGCAGGGATATTGAGGACGCCCGCATCCTCGGGATCCTTTCCCCCGAGGATTCAAAAGAGCTCGACTTGCTCATCCGCACCCATCTCGGCAAGGATTCTAACAACACCGTCATCATCAATCACCTCATCAGCGATCTCTGCGCCAATTCCGATCCCGACAGCGGCATAAGGTTCTCTCAGGAGACCAACCGCCTCGTCGAGCTCATCCGACGCTTCAACGGCTCGCACATCTACAACGCGCCGAGAGTGACCCGTGCCGACAAATACTTCGAGCTCGTCATCGAGGAGATCTATTCTCTCTTCGCCGGAGCCTACGAGGGCCCGGACACTTTCGGACGCCTGAAGGATATGATGAGGCTCTATCCCGAGCCCTGCGGCAGGTTCCTCGACTGGCTCGTCGTTTTCGCTTCACTCGTTCCCGGGCACGAAAACCTCCCGGTCTACGATCTTTCCGACAGGAAGGACTACTGCCGGGCGGTCATCCACTATATCTCCGGAATGACCGATCAGTTCGCCATCGACACCTACAACAGGATCATCAGCTTCTGAACCCTTACACGGTATAAAAAATGAAGATCAGAAATTTCATAATCGGCGCCATACAGACAAACTGCTACTTTCTCATCCCCGACTCTTCTTCCGACGTCATCGTTATAGACCCGGGAATGGACGGGGAAGGGGTGCTCGAAAAGCTCGGCGAAAAGGGGCTGAAGGCAAAATACGTGCTTCTGACCCACGGTCACTTCGACCATTCCATGGGCGCTCAGATGCTCCGTGAAGCCGGCGCGAAGCTCGCCGTGCACGCTGAAGACGTTGAACTTCTCGGGGATCAGCAAAAAAACGGCGCTCTGATGTACTTCGGTTCGCCCCGTCCCGACTATCCCGCCCCAGAAGCCGATATAGTCCTATCCGACGGCGACGCGATCTCTCTCGGCGAGATATCCCTGAAAGTCGTCCACACTCCCGGTCACACGAAGGGCTCGGTCTGCTTCGACGGCGGCGACGCGCTCTTCAGCGGCGACACTCTTTTCAGGGACGGTTTCGGCAGGACAGATCTGTTCGGCGGAAGTTTAGCCGCTCTCTCGCACTCTCTTGTCAGGCTCGGAGATCTTCCGGGAGAAAAAAAGCTCTATCCCGGTCACGGGAGTTCTTCTTATCTTGCGAGAGAAAAAACCAACATCGAGCTTTTTCGTTCAAGGTTCGGATGAAAAAAGCTGCGCCCGTCGGAGCGTTTCTCCGACGGGCGATTTCTATATAATCTTTTTTGCCGCGATCATCTTTCCCGCGGCGTCTATCACGTTTTCGGCTTCAGTCGGCAGACTTTTCGTGACTATTTTTCCTTTGTCGATCCCGACGCGCGAAACGTATCGCGGCTTTCCCGTCCCGTCTATGACGGTCGCGTTTTTGATTAAATAATCCATCTATCTATCAAGTTCCTTTGCGGATTGTTTCAGTGGGTCATTTTTTCCTGCTTGACCTTGTGGTCGATGACGTGGCGAGAACTGAGCTCGTCGTGGATATCCTGCAGGGAGATCCCCATCTGGATCATCAGCACGAGAACGTGATACGTCAGATCCGCGATCTCGTATATCGTTTCTTTTTTGTCGTCGGCCTTCCCGGCGATTATGACTTCGGTGCATTCCTCGCCGACTTTTTTTAAGATCTTGTCTATGCCCTTTTCAAAGAGGTAGGTCGTGTATGACCCATCTTTTTTCTCTGTCTTTCTGCCCTTTATCAGCTCGGTCAGAATCTCGAGAGAGAAGTTTTTCAGTTCGTCGCTCTCCCAGACCTTGTTGTAAAAGCACGAATCGCTGCCCGTATGGCAGGCGGGTCCGTCCTTTCTGACCGTCACGACCAGCGCGTCAAGATCGCAGTCGGCGGTTATGTCGACAACGTGCTGATAGTTGCCGCTGGTCTCGCCCTTGAGCCAGAGCTCGTTCCTCGAACGGCTCCAGAAGCAGGTCAGCCCTTTTTCTATCGTAGTTTCAAGGCTCTCTTTGTTCATGTACGCCAGCGTGAGGACGTTCTTTGTCACCTCGTCCACGACTATCGCCGGGATGAGTCCTTTTTCGTCGAATTTCAGTTTTGAGATCTCGATCATTTTATTTTTCCCCTTTCAGAGTCCTCGACGGGATCCCCGCCGAGGCGAGCGTTTGTTTCAGGTGCGGTATGGCGACTTCCCCGAAGTGGAAGATAGAGGCTGCAAGTCCCGCGTCGACCTTCGGGAGCGTTTTGAAGAGCTTCACGAAGTCCTCCTCGCATCCGGCGCCGCCGGACGCGATCACCGGCACGTTCACGGCTTCGCAGACCGCCTCGAGCATTTCAAGATCGAAGCCCTTTTTCACTCCGTCCGTGTCGATGGAGTTCACGACGATCTCGCCCGCGCCGTTGTCGACGCATCTTTTTATCCAGCTTATCGCTTCCAGTCCGGTGTCGTCTCTGCCTCCGCGCGCGAAGACACGGAATTCGCCCCCGACTCTTTTCACGTCGGCGCTCAGCACCACGCACTGGTCTCCGTATAATTTCGCCGCCCTCGGCACGAGAGAGGGATCCTTTATCGCGCCGGAATTGACGCTCACCTTGTCCGCGCCGCATTTCAAGACCCTGTCGAAATCCTCGACGGTGTTTATCCCTCCGCCCACGGTGAGCGGGATGAACACCTGAGAGGCGACCTCTCTGAGGATGTCCGTGAACAGCTTCCTGCCTTCTGCCGAGGCGGTGATGTCGTAGAACACCAGCTCGTCCGCTCCGTTTCTGTCGTAGAACTTCGCCAGCTCCACCGGGGAATTGACGTCGGCCAGCCCCTCGAAGTTGACTCCCTTGACGACCCTGCCGTTCTTGACGTCAAGGCAGGGGATTATCCTTTTCGTTATCATTTTGCCGCCTCTATCGCTTCTTTCAGGTCTATCGCCCCGGTGTAGTACGCCTTGCCGATTATCGCGCCGTAAAGGTCCATTTCTCTCAGCGCCTTCACGTCCTCTATCGTCGACACGCCGCCCGAAGCGATCACGTTTATCCTGAACTTCTCGTTAAGCGCCGCGTATAAGGCGCGGTTCGTGCCCTTCATCGCGCCGTCCCTCGAAACGTCGGTGCATATTAAAGTCCCGACTCCCGCCGACTGGATCCTGCGGCAGAACTCTTCTATCTCTATCCCCGACGATCTCAGCCAGCCCCTCGTCGCGACGTAACCGTCCTTGACGTCGGCGCTCACCGCGAACCTGTCGCCGTATTCGGCGACCGCTCTCTCCAAAAAATCCGGATCTTCGACCGCCGCGGTCGAGACGATCACTCTGTCGATCCCTCCGTCGAGGTATCTTTTCGCGGTCTCGAGGCTCCTTATCCCGCCTCCGATCTCGCATTTCAGACCGCTCGTCTTTTTTATCCCGATCACGGTCTCAAAGTTCGGCGTTCCGCCCGAACGCGCTCCCTCGAGATCGACGACGTGCACCCATTCGGCGCCCGCCGAGACGAAGTCCAGAGAGACCTTGACCGGGCTGTTCGAATAGACCGTCATTTTGTCGTAGTCGCCCTTGAAAAGCCTTACGGCTTTTGAATCGAAAAGATCTATCGCCGGAAAAATCAGCATTTCTTTCCCTCCCTGCAGAAGGATCTCAATATCTCGAGCCCGACGCGCGAACTTTTTTCGGGGTGGAACTGACAGCCGAACACGTTTTTGTTCTGCACGGCGGCGGTCAGCGGCGCGCCGTAATCGGTGACGGCGGTGACGTATCCCGCACAGTCCGCGGCGTAAAACGAGTGTACGAAATAAACGTACTCCCCGTCGGAAACGTTTTCAAA
The DNA here is from genome assembly GCA_017453605.1 of Clostridia bacterium. GTDB lineage: Bacteria > Bacillota > Clostridia > Oscillospirales > SIG627 > SIG685. The sequence goes on along the minus strand of JAFTEP010000236.1, from coordinate 9,879 downwards.
TATCCCTGAGGGCTTCGTCATTTTCAGCGCGTTCCAGCCTATGTGCGGTATCTTCAGCCCATTCGGGATCACGCCGTCTATCCCGACGACCTTTCCCGGGATGAGCCCGAGCCCGTCGCATTCGCCGTATTCGTATCCCTTTTCGAACAGAAGCTGCATCCCGAGGCATATCCCGATGAGAGGTTTTCCCTCAGACGCCTGTTCCCTTATGAAATCCGCAAGTCCGCTCGAAAAAAGCTTCGCGGCGGCGTCCGGAAAGGCTCCCACGCCGGGAAGGACGATCCTGTCACAGGCGGCGAGCTTTTCTTTATCGCCGCTGACGGTCGTCTCCTCGCCGATCAGCGCGAAGCTGCTCTTGAGGCTGAAGAGGTTCCCGACCCCGTAATCGACTATCCCGGTCATCAGATCACGCCCTTCGAGGAGGGGATCGTTCCGCTCCGTTTTTCGTCGGGGGAGAGCGCCTCTCCGAGCGCCCTCGCGAAGGCCTTGAACGCGCCCTCGATTATGTGGTGAGAATTGACTCCCGAAAACTGCCTCAGGTGAAGAGCCATCGGGAAATTGTTCGCGAAAGCGACGAAGAACTCCCTCACGAGCTCAGTGTCGAAATCCCCGACCTTCTGAGAGGGGATCTCGAGCGCGTACGCCGGGTACGCCCTGCCGGAAAGGTCTATCGCGCAGAGCACGAGCGCTTCGTCCATCGGGATGATCTTGTCGGCAAATCTTTTTATCCCTTTCTTGTCGCCTGCGGCCTTTTGGAACGCCTGCCCGAGAGCGATCGCGGCGTCCTCGGTCGTGTGGTGGAAGTCGACGTCAAGATCGCCCTTGCACTTTATTTTCAAATCGAACAGACCGTGGACCGCAAAAAGCGTCAGCATGTGATCTATAAAACCGATCCCCGTGTCGATCTCGTATTTTCCGGTCCCGTCGACGTTCAGTTCGACCTCGATTTCAGTCTCGAGCGTCTTTCTTTCGATCTTTGCCGTTCTCATTGTTTCTTGCCTCCCGTCATTTCTTCGAGCGCGGCTAAAAGAACACCGCATTCTTCTTTTGTTCCGACCGTGATCCGGTTGAAGTCCTTTATCCTCTCGGCGCCGAAATGCCTGACGAGCACTCCGCGTTCTCTGAGCCCCGAGTATACTTCTTCTCCGCTCAGTTTCTCATGGCGGCAGAACACGAAGTTCGCCCTGCTGTCCGTCACGAAAAAGCCGAGTTTTTTAAGTTCTCTTATCAGAAACTCTCTGTTTTCGGCGATCACGGCGCAGTTTTTCCCGGTATAATCTTCGTCCTCGAGCGCGCCTTCTCCCATGGCGAGAGTGACGGAGTTCACGTTGTATGGATTGGTGGAATATCTCAGCGTTTCGAGCGCGCTTATAAGCTCTTCGGAGCCTATACCGAAGCCCAGTCTCGCGCCCGCCATGGAGCGCGATTTGGAGAAGGTCTGCGTCACGAGAAGGTTCGGGTGATCCCAAACCATCCCCACGCAGCTTTCCGCCCCGAAATCGACGTAGGCTTCGTCTATCACGACGACTCTTTTTTCGTCCGATTCCACAAGACGCTTTATCTCGTCTGAGCCGAGCGCGATCCCGGTCGGAGCGTTCGGATTGGCGATAAAGAGCGTTCCCGGGGTCACGCAGAGCCTGTCGACGTCGACGCCCAGATCGCTTTTAAGAGGGATCACGGTCTTCGGTACTCTGTTGAAATCGGCGAAGACCGTGTAGAATCCGTAGGTCACGTCGCAGAACACCGCGGGTCGTTTTTCGTCGCAGAAAGCGGCGAACGCGAAGTTCAAAACCTCGTCAGAGCCGTTCGTGCAGATCACGTTGTCTTTATTCACGCCGAAGCGCGCCGCGAGCGCCTTTCTCAATTTCAGACACTCCGGGTCGGAATAAAGCTTGACGTTTTCCGCCGCCTCTTTGGCCTTTTTCAGGGCTTTGGGCGACGGCGGGTACGGAGATTCGTTCGTGTTCAGTTTGACGAATTTTCTTTCCTTCGGCTGTTCTCCCGGAACGTAGGGGACAAGAGAAGAAAACTTCTCGCTCAGAAATCCGTTCATTTTCTCCCGTCCTCCTCGAATCTTATCACGGCGCTCCTCGCGTGCGCGGTCAGCCCCTCGGTGCGTGCTAATTTTTCCACGTCCCGGGCGACCTCTTTCAGAGCCTCGCGGGAGAAATAGGTTATCTGCGTCTTTTTCACGAAATCGTCGACCGAGAGCGGGCTCGAGAATCTCGCCGTCCCGGAGGTCGGCAGAGTGTGGTTCGGTCCGGCAAAATAGTCTCCGAGCGCCTCCGGGCAGTATCTTCCCAAAAACACGCTTCCGGCGTTCTTCACTCTGTCGAGCAGCGCGAAGGGTTCTTCTACGGCGAGTTCGAGATGCTCCGGCGCGATGAGGTTCGAGATTTCCACCGCCTCTTCGAGAGTCTTCGTTATGATGATCCTGCCGTTCTTGTCGATGGATTCTCTTGCGATATCCTTTCTCTCGAGAAGAGAAAGCTGTTTTTCTATCTCTTCGCTCACCTTTCCGGCAAGCTCTGCGCTCGTCGTTATCAGCACCGCGCTCGCCATCCTGTCATGCTCGGCCTGGCTAAGAAGATCCGCGGCGAGAACGGCGGGGGAGGAGCGTTCGTCCGAAATTATAAGTATCTCGCTCGGTCCGGCGATCATGTCGATCCCGACCTTTCCCGAGACCTGCCTTTTCGCCTCCGCAACGTATGCGTTCCCCGGTCCGACGATCTTGTCGACCGCGGGCACGGTCTCTGTTCCGTAGGCGAGCGCGGCTATCGCCTGAGCGCCGCCGGTCTTGAAGATCCTGTCCACTCCCGCGATCCTTGCCGCGGCGAGAACGGCGGGGGAGACGGTGCCGTCCTTTCGCGGAGGCGTCGTCATGACGACCTGTCCGCAGCCCGCGAGCTTTGCGGGTATGCAGTCCATCAAAACCGTCGAGGGATACGCGGCGGTCCCTCCGGGAACGTAGATCCCAGCCTTTTCAACCGGGATGATCTTCTGCCCGAGGACGACGCCGTTCTTCTCGTTTATGATGAATCCGTTTCTTATCTGCCTCCTGTGGAAGCTCTTTATGTTCTCCGCGGCTTTTTCCATTATCCCGCAGAGTTCTTTTCCGGCAAGATCTTTTGCCTTTTCTATTTCGTCTTCGCCGACTTCGAGGCTGTCGAGGCTTGCCCCGTCGAATCTGAGGGCGTATTCCTTCAGAGCGGCGTCGCCGTTTTTTTTCACGTTTTCTATTATCTGCGAAACGGCGTCCCGCACGTCCGTCAGACGTTCGTCACGTGAAAGTATCTTTTCCGGGGAGGTCTTGTCGGCAGTATATACAGCGATCATTTTTCGTTCTCCGTGATCTTGTTTATTTCGGCGACCATTTCTGAAATGATCCCGCTCTTGAATTTGCTCGCCGCCTTGTTCGCGATCAGCCTTGCGCTGATCGGCACGATCTCTTTCACGACGTGCAGATCGTTTTCCTTCAGCGTCGTCCCGGTCTCGACGATGTCCACAATGACGTCGCTCAGCCCGAGGATCGGAGCGAGCTCTATCGAGCCGTTGAGGTGGATCACGTCGACGTCCCTGCCGAGCGAGGCGTAGTATTCTTTGGTGATCCTCGAAAACTTCGTCGCGGCTCTCAGTGTCCTCGACGGATCGTCGGCGAAGTCCTTTTTCGCGGCGACAGCCATCCGGCACTTCCCGACGCCCAGATCCGTCAGTTCGTATACGTCCGGCAGGTATTCGAGCAGGATGTCCTTTCCGCAGACTCCGACGTCGGCGGCGCCTCTCTCGACGTATATCGCCACGTCGGAGGGCTTGACCCAGAAATATCTGAGATCTTTTTTGTTGTTTTCGAAGATCAGTTTTCTGTTGTTTTCTTTTATCGAAGGGCACTCGAAGCCCGCCTTCTCGAACAGGGCGTAGACCGTTTCTCCGAGCCTTCCCTTGGGGAGCGCTATATTCAGCATTTTCAGTCCTCCTTACCGGCGTCGAGCGTGACGGTCTCGGCGCATTTTTCGCCTTCCGGCGCGCTTTTTGACACGAGAACTCTCTTTTTTTGTTTTCTCAGTTCGTCGGCCTTCGCGCTGACAAGACCGGGATCGTCGGAGTTCTTATATATCAGCACCGCGTCGTATCCGCTTTCCTCTGCGCGGTTTTCGAGCATATCCAGATACACCGCGAAACCCACGGCCGAAGCGTTCTTTCCCATCCTTTTGACGAGCTTGTCGTACTGACCGCCCGACAGGATCCCCGCGGGAATGTTTTCAACAAAGCCTTTGAAGACTATCCCGTTGTAATAGTTCATATCGTTTATGACGGAAAAATCTATGTGCACGTTCTTTTCGAATCCGCTCTTTTTTAAAGCGCCGCAGAGCGTTTTCAGAACTTCAAGATGCGCTCTGTCAAAGCTTCCCTCGGGGAAAGAGGCGAGTTCTTTCAGGGCTTCGTACGGTGTCTGAGGACATCCGCACAGACGGCGGAGAAGATCTGCTTTTTCTTCTTTTATCCCGTTCTCGCGGCAGAGCGTGACGATCTCGTGAGCGTTTTTCCCTCCGAGGCATTTCGTGAGCTTTTCTCTCAGCGGAGCGGACGCGCCGAGCGAATCGAGAACGTCGGAAACGATCCCTAAATGCGCGACGTCGAGAACGAACGCCGGAGCGATCTTTTTCAAACTCCGGCAGGCGAGCAGCAGGACTTCGTACAGACAGTATCCGTCAACTTCTCCGATACATTCGAGTCCCGTCTGCGCGATCTCTCCGAACGAGCGCGTGCTCTTTGTGACCCTGTAGACGTTCTCGTTGTAGAAGAGCTTGTGCACTCCGTCGGACGGAGTGTTCTTTATTATGGAAAGCGTCACGTCGGGCTTCAGCGCGAGAAGCCTGCCGTCGGTGTCCGTGAAGGTGATCACGCTGTCGGAAACGAGGAAATCCTTGTTCCGGACGTAAAGATCGTATTCCTCGAATTTCGATATTCTGAATCTGGTGTATCCGAAGCTCTCGTAGAGCTCCCCGAGAGCGGCGACCGCTCTCTCTCTGTCAAGCAAAGTTTTCAATCTCTTTCCTCCCGGGGCATTTTTTCTATCGCCGTTCTGTATCCGCCGTTGCCGTAGTTGAGACAGCGGTTCACGCGGCTTATCGTCGCGGACGAGACCTTCGTCTGCTCGCTTATGTCCTGATAGCTCAGTTTGTTTTCGAGAAGGACTGCGACGTCCAGTCTCTGCGCCATATCTATCACTTCTTTTATCGTGCAGACGTCCTCGAAGAAGTTTTTGCATTCCTCGAGGCTTTCAAGCCTGAGAATGACCTTGAAAAGCCTTTCGATGGATTTTGTGTTCAGATGGTCCATTTTTCTCTCCCGATTAATGACCGCCCGCTGAGGGACGCGGCTGATATGCGGATATTTTACCACTTTAGCGTGGTAAAGTCAATCCCTTTTTTTGAACTTTTTTGCGGTTTTTTTATTGATTCCGGCGCTTTTGTGGTTTATAATAGAGACGTCGGCTCATATTTCAAGCCGAACGGAATAAAAAGGCTTTTTGAAAGGACGGTTTTCACCTATGGCAAACTGCCCGGAAATCTTAAAAACCGACTTTTACGCTCTCGACGAAAACGGCGTAAAGCTCACGTTCGAATGTTCCCCGGTAAACGGCGGATTCTTTCTCACGCTGAGAAAAGAAGCGTTCCGTTTTGCGTCGACTCTTTCGATCCTCCCGTCGCTCTCTTCGGCAAGGATAGGCGATCCGGGCTTTTACGTCGTGCCGCGAAGCGTCGATATCGAGGGCGATCAGCTCGTTTTGTTCAACGAAAAACCCGACTGCTCTTACACCGTTTCAAGTCCTCTGCTCTACGCTCTGTTCATCAGCGCTCCCTCGTTCTGCGGGATCCTGATCTTTGAAAGAAATTATCGTCTGAAATTCGTGACCGAAGTTAATGACGGCCGCTACTCCTGCTTTGCCCGCCTTGTTCTCGGCGAAAAAGAGACCGTTTACGACGACCTGCGCGTCGAAGCGATCCCTTTCGATCGCTCGGCGACCTACTCTCAGATGGCGGTGTATTACAGAGAGCTGATGCTCTCCAGAGGCGAATACGTCTCGCTGAAAGAAAAATGCCGCAGGGACTGCGTCGACTACGCGCGCCGGGCTCCGCTCATCCGCGTCAGGATGGGCTGGAAACAAAGCCCCTCGCCGGTGCTCCATCAGAACGATCTCAACGAGCCGGATATGAAGGTCGCCTGCGATTTCAAGCGCGTGAGGGAGTTTGCCGACGCCCTCAGAGAGAGGGGAGTGGAGGCCGCGGAGATCCAGCTCGTCGGCTGGAACGCCTCGGGACACGACGGCCGCTTTCCTCAGCTTCTGCCGGTCGATCCGCGCTTCGGCGGCGAAGAGGAGCTGACAAAGACCTTCGACCACCTGAAAAAGCTCGGCTACCGCGTCTCGCTCCATACAAACAGTATTGATATGACGGAGATCGCCGACTGCTTCACATGGGACGACGCCGCGATCGGAACTGACGGTAGACCCATTCAGATCGGTCACTACAGCGGCGGTCTGGCATACAGAGTTTGTATGAAAAAGCAGTTGAAGAACGCCTTCCGCGATCTTCCGGCCGTCGCAGCTTTCTCGCCGGACGGACTGCACTTCGTCGACGTCGTCTCCATCGTCGAGCCGGACAGGTGTTATTCTCCCGACCATCCCTGTACGACGTCCGAGGGAGTGGAGTGCGCAAGGAGGCTCATGAGCTACGCCAAACGGCTTTTCGGCGGCTTCTCGAGCGAGGGCTGCATGGATTTTTCGCTCAGGGATCTCGATTTCGGGCTCTACGTCACCTTCGGTTCGGGCTTCAAAACCGTCTCCGTTCCGACTTCTGACAGACTCATCCCGTTCTATGAGATCATCATTCACGGCGTGATCCTCTACAATCCGACGAGCCCCACGGTAAACTACACGATCAAGTCCCCGAGCGACAGGCTCACGTTCTTTATGAGGGGCGGAAGACCGGCGATGTATCTCTATTCCCGCTTCCGCACCGGTCACACCAACTGGATGGGCGACAGGGATCTCGTCTGCGATACCGACGCCGATCTCGCCGAAGCCGCCGACAATGTCGCGCTCGCCGCGCGCGAATACGCGTCTTTTGCCGACAGACAGCTCGTTTTCATGGACGCCTACGACATCCTCGACAACGGCGTTCACGTCGCCTCTTACCGCGACGGCGTGAGGATGGTCGGAAACTTCTCGGACGAAGAAAAAGTTTTCGAGGGCAGGAGCGTTCCTCCGTTCGGATTCATACTTGTTTAAAAGCCTTAAAAAGACCGCCGGGGAAGCGTTTTCGCTTCCCCGGCGTCTTAAATTCGGCTCAGAGAAATCCTCTCATATCGTCGGCGAGCTTCTGTTCGAGATTTATCAGCCTTTTTGTTATATCCTTCGAGTTCTCGTCCGCCGCCTTGTACTGGTTCAGGTATCTGTTGAGAGACTTGACGCCCATGTTGCAGCCGTCGGTCATAAGATCGGCGATGGTCTTGTCGCTCTGGTTCATCGCCATCATGGCGTTTGTCTTTATCCACGACATACTTTTTGCGACGGGGTTCGGATCCTTTCCCTCGTCTCTGAACGAGTCGAGCTTCTGCCTTATCTGATCACCGAGCGCGACGTGTTCCGCCCTGCAGTCGGTCAGCAGCTTTTTCAGCCCGGACGCTCTCACTCTGTCCTTGACCTCGTCAATAGAATCGACTCCCATCTTCACTCCGGCGTCGCATTCCCTCAGAAGTTTCACCGTGTCCTGTTCGATCATTTCTTTCTTCCTTTCGTTTTTTGTTATGATAACAGTATTGACGAAAGGAAGACTTTTTATGCTCTCAACAGAAAGTCACGTCGACGATGCTCACTCCGTCCGGCGCGAGCTTGATCCTGAATTTTGTCGACGGAGCGCCGTCGAACGAAAAAACTCCGTTTTTTTCAAATTTCGTCGGCAGACAGGGGAACGAGCTCTTCACCTCTGCGCTTGAAACTTCTTTTGAAGCTTCGATCGCGAAGGTCCTGTAGTGGACTTCGTCCGGATTGAAAAGATACAGCCATATCTTCCCGTCTGTGAGTTTGTACGCAGTGTACGGACAGTCCGTTTTGAAGATCCCGTTTGAAGCGCTCCTCCGAGCAAGAGCCGCCGCTCTGATGAATCCCTCGCTGACCTTCCTGAAATTCAGAGTTTCGGTAAGCACGTTCTGCGATTCGACGGAGCTTTCAGGCGTTACGTCGGGTTCCCCGCCGTCAAGGGATAGGATCTCTTCAAGATTTTCCGGCAGTAAAAAGCCCTTGCCGAATGCGATCTGCGGTGCGGGCGAGTGTCTGTCTTTGAAAACAAAGTCCGCCGCGAATCCCGCCGACGCGGGGTCGAAGTCCTCGGGAGCGGTGCAAAGCACCGGATGCGGATATTCCGCAAGCGCACTCTGCTCCTCGGGATCGAGAAGATCGAAGCACGGCGCGAGAACGGCGCAGGAACAGCCTTTCAGATCTTCGGCCCTTACGGCGGCTCCGACAGGCGCTCCTCGGCGCGCAAGCTCGTAGACCGTCTTGTGGACAGTCCAGCGCAGGCTTGTGCAGTCAGACGGGAGCATCCTTTCAAAGGCGGCGTCCGACCAGAAGACGGCGGGGGAGAGGGTAGTCGCGGCGTCCGTCGGTAAGGCGGTCCCGAAAAGCCTTCTCACGTTCGACCAGTCCTCGGCGGCGATCCCGTCGCCGAGACAGATCATATATCCTTTCGCAGCTCTTTCGGAGCCCGAATTTTTTTCGATCCTGAATGACTGCTCCGTCAGAAGATCCCGTTCAAAACGCACCGGCGCGTGCTTGAGGACGTTCCATTCCTCGCTCGCATCCTGTACTCCGATCATCGTGTAGAGCTTTGCGCCCGGCAGGAACGCGGCGGTCAGCGGGATGAGCGTCATATATCTCCAGAACCGGGATACGGTCATATCCGATTCCATCAGAACTCCGGTCGGCAGGGTATTCGGCGTGAAGGCGTCGACTCCGGCGCGAAGCGCGGTCCTCATATCGAGCCCGATGCAGTAGAGCGTCTCGAACGGATCGCTGCAGAACTGACCGAGGATCATCACTTTCTTTCCGACAGAATGAAGCTCTCCGCAGACCTTTTTGAAAAATCTCTCCCAGCGACGTGCGCAGAAATCGAGCCACCTGTATCGCGTCGGCAGGCTCCAAAGCCATTTCTGCCTCCGCTTTATCGCTTCCGCCGAGTCGTCTCCGAGAGAGGCTTCGACCTCCTCGGGCGCCTTTATCCCGGTATCTTCTAAAAACTGTCCGACCATATCGGTCGAAAAATCGCCGTATGCCCTCGTTCCGGAAGAGGGGCAGAACATATCGGAAAAATGGACTCCCTCCATCCCGTAATCCACCAAAGTCTCTTTGAGCTTCTTGGCGAAGAAGTCTTCGTAATAGCTTCCGTCCTTGAACCTTTTCAGCACGTTTATGCTGTGATGCGTCCTCATTCCGACGTATCTTAATTCGCCGTGATCTTCTATCCATTCTCTGTGGAATTTGCTGTCGTTCGTCGGAGCCATCAGCCCGGCGTAGAATCCAACGCCCTTTTTTTTGAGCTCGGCGCACAGAGTCCTCAGATCGTGATTGGTCCACGGCTGTCTTGCGCGCTCTGTATTGCGCGGGATCCCGTAGTACGCGGCGTTGTCGTCGAATAGCCGGCGTTCCTTTTCCATTCCCTTGTGAAGATGAACGAAATCCGGGTGATAGAGCAGGGCGACTATCCCCTCCGGCACGAACCCGATCCTCTCGAGGTATCTTTTTGCGCCTCTGTCCGGATCGTTTCTTTCAAAACCGAGCATCTGCATCCAGATCATCACGGGGCTTTTTTCCATCATGCA
>JAFTEP010000020.1 GCA_017453605.1 Clostridia bacterium | reverse complement strand
TCGAGCGGAACGAGAGTCTTGTCGTCGGCGGCCTTGACCAGATCCTCAAAGGTCGGGACGAAAACGATGTCCATCTGCGGATCGGTGACTCTGATCTCTTCCTCGATGCCCTCGGCGATCCTCTTGAGGCGGGCGGCTTCCTCCGCCTTGGAGACCCTCACGGATTCCCTGGCGGCCTGGCGCTCGTCCTGTTTTGCCTTTCTCAGTTCCTCGGCGCTCATAGACTTCTGAGCTGCCCTCTGTTCCTTCTTGCTCGCGTCGACGGAAGCCTGGACGCTCTGGGCGACCTCGGCGAGGGCGTCGAACTTCTGCTGTGCCTCGTCGAGCGCCTGCTGATATTTGTCGGCGGTGAAGAAGCGCAGTTCGAGATTCGTCTTGTATCTGATGTAGGTCAGTCTGTTCACGGCCTCCTGGACCTGCGCGATTGCTTCGGGCGTGGTCTTGGAATCGGTGATCGCGTAGAGGGTGAGCCAGACCGTGGAACGGCTCAGCGTCGCCTCCTCGGCGGTCTCCTCCTCTTTGTTGCCGCAGGACGTGAGCAGGAGAGGGATCACCGTAACGACGGCGATCAAAAGCGCTAAAACTCTTTTCTTCATTGATATCCTCCTGAGATACCCGAAAAAGGGCAGAAACCGCCCCTTATAAGTGTAACAAAGATATTTTACACCAAATCGGGCAAACTGTCAAGGTCAAAAAATCAAATAAGTCTATACAATATGTAAAGAGAAAGTAAAATTATGCCTCCGGGCGTTCTCCGGCGCCGCAAAATCAGTCGAGATAGTCCTTGAGCTTCTTCGCGCGGCTCGGATGGCGCATCTTTCTGAGCGCCTTCGCCTCTATCTGGCGGATCCTCTCACGGGTGATGTTGAACTCCTTGCCGACTTCCTCGAGGGTCCTCTGTCTGCCGTCCTTGAAGCCGAAGCGCAGCTTCAGGACCTGCTCCTCGCGCGGAGTGAGGGTGTGGAGCACCTCCTCGAGCTGTTCCCTGAGGAGCGTCTGGCTTGCCGCCTCCGCGGGTGCGAGCGCGTCGTCGTCGGGGATGAAGTCGCCCAGATGGCTGTCCTCCTCCTCGCCGATCGGCGTCTCGAGGCTGACCGGCTCCTGCGCGATCTTCATGATCTCCCTGACCCTGTCGACCGGCATGTTCATCATTTCCGAGATCTCCTCGGCGCTCGCCTCGTGTCCCAGTTCCTGCAGGAGCTGACGGGACGCCCTGAGCACCTTGTTGATCGTCTCGACCATGTGGACGGGGATCCTGATGGTCCTCGCCTGATCGGCGATCGCCCTCGTGATCGCCTGGCGGATCCACCAGGTCGCGTAGGTCGAGAACTTGTATCCCTTGGAGTAGTCGAACTTGTCGACCGCCTTCATCAGACCGAGGTTGCCCTCCTGGATGAGGTCCAGAAAGAACATTCCCCTGCCGACGTATCTCTTCGCGATGCTGACGACGAGCCTGAGGTTGGCCTCGACGAGCATATCCTTCGCCGCCTTGTCGCCCTCCGACATCTTTCTGGCAAGCTCCATCTCCTCGTCGGCGTTCAGAAGCGGGACCTTTCCGATCTCCTTGAGGTACATCCTGACGTGATCCTCGAGCGCCAGACCCTCGCTGGAGAGCATCTTCTCCATATCCTCGCTGGTCTCGTAGTGCTCGACCTCGGATTCGATGTCGCCCAGATCCGGGATGTCCAGATACCCTGTGACCTCTATCCCGTTGCTCTCGAGAGTTTCATAGAGCTTTTCGAGCTGATCCACGTCGAGATCCATTTCGCCGACGGTCTCCAGAAGTTCGCTGTTTGCAAGCGAGCCCTTGACTTTCGCCTTTTCTATCAGCTCGTCTATATCCCTCTTCTTTTCCTCGTCGCTCTCGGGATCCTTGTCGTCGTAGTCGTCGAGTTCCTCGGAGTCGTCGATGAGATCGATCTCCGGCTCGAGCTCGGGTTCGGGTCTGAAGTTCTTTGAAGGTTTGGTCATTTTGTCATTCCTTTCGTTTCACGGCGGACAGTCCTGAAGATCTGCCGGTTTATTTATCCTTTGTTTTGTCCTTTGTTTTGTCCTTTTTCAGCTTTGACAGCCACGTTTCGAGCGGCTCGTCCTTCGCGCCGCTGTCCGCGGCTTTCTTTTCGAGAGAGTCGAGGATCTCGAACAGGACGTCCGTCCCGTTGTCGGCGAGCGCCGCTCGCTTCGCGCTGTATCCGGAGAGCACTCCGATCTCGTCCGCTCCGAAGCTTTCTCCGAGTTTGCCCCAGTCGAAGCCCGCGCCGTCGGACGTGAGTTCGAGAAGCTTTTCGACGGCCCGGCGGTTGAGATCGTTTTCAAAGAGCGAGGGCGAGAGCCTTGCGCGGAGCTTTTCGTCCAGAAGGTACTCTTTTCTCAAAAGAAGGATCCCGATCAGGTTCTCCTCCCTGCCGTTTGTCGAAAACTTCAGGCCCGGTCCGGCTTTGAGGATATATCCCCCCGCGTTCTGCGCCGCCCTTTCGGAAATCTCCTTTTTCGCCTTCGCCGCCTCGCGCCGTCTGACGAGCGCCAGTGAGCGCCGGAGCGTTTCGGCGGGGATCTGAGTCGCATTTGAGAGCTTTTGCAGATATATCTCGGCCTCGAGCTCGGACGAGTTTTCGGCGAGAAGCGGCAGAACGCTGTCTATGAGCGCCTTCCTGCCGTCCATGTTACTCAGATCAAAGCGCGCCACGAGGTTCCGGAAGCGGTATTCCATCTGACCGTTGGCTCCCTCTATGAGCTGAGAGAATTTGTTTTTGCCGAATTTTCTTATGTATTCGTCGGGATCCTTCGCGCCGTCCAGCTTCAGGACCTTGACGGACACCCCCGCCGAGGACAAAAGCCTCATCGCCTTGTCAGCCGCCTTGACTCCCGCCTCGTCTGAGTCGTAGCAGATATAAACGGTCTCGGCGTATCTTTTTATCAGCGAGACCTGCTCTACGGTCAGCGCGGTGCCGAGTCCGGCGACGCTGTTGTCGAAGCCCGCCGCCTGCAGGGCGACGGCGTCCATGTTGCCCTCGCAGAGGATCAGCCAGTTCTTTTTCGCGTTCTTTGCGATGTTGAGTCCGTAGAGATTGCGGCTTTTTTTGTAGACCGGCGTGTCGGAGGTGTTGAAATACTTCCGGTCGTTTTCTCCGGGTGTGCCGATGAAGCGTCCGCTGAACGCGACGACCCTGCCCGAGGCGTCGATGACCGGGAAGACGATGCGGTTGCGGAAATAGTCGAACAGTCTGCCGTTTTTATTTATCCCGCCCAAAAACATCGTCTTTATCTCTTCGGCGGCGTAGCCCTCTCTGACCAGATGACTGCACAGTTCGTCCCAGTTTTTTCTCGAATCCGCGAATCCCAGCCCGAAGCGCGAGATCTGTTTGAGATCGAAGCCGCGCGATACCAGATAATCGCGGGCGTATTTGCCCTCGGGGGAGACGAGCTTGTCGTAGTAGAACCTCGCGGCGCAGGCGTTGAGAGCGAAAAGCCGTTTCGTGTCGACCTTCGGACCCTGATAAGTCCTGTCCTGATCGGGAAGAGCAAGTCCCGCTCTGTCGGCGAGGATCTCGACCGCGGAGGGATAGTCGACGTTTTCTATCTTCATCGTGAAGGTTATGACGTCGCCGCCGGCTCCGCATCCGAAGCAGTAGAAATGATCGTCGGGGAAGATCGTGAAGGAAGGGGTTTTCTCACTGTGGAAGGGACAGCGGCAGACCGTGTTCGATCCGGCGCGCTTAAGCTGCGCGTATCTGCCGATGACGTTCAGGATCGGATTCGCCTGTTTGAGGCGTTCGATGAATTCCTGCGGAAAAGCCATTTCTTCCCTCCCTTCCGTCATTTTTTGCTCCCGTTTTTCTTTACACTCTATTATACGACCGAAAACGCCGGAATACTTTTTTCTTTGTGATTTTTTTAGAATTTTTCTTTTTCCAAAGTCCCGCTTTTCAGACCTCAAAAAAAGTTTTCCACCGGCGGGATGTGAAAAAACTGAAAAACTTTTTCACGAATAAATGCGGTTTCCGGCGAAAAAAGCGCTTTTTTTCACCGCAAAAGCCCTCAAAAAACGGGTTTTCCACCGACTTTTGCACATACGGTGAAAAATTTTATGTCAATCTTGTTTGTCGGCGAATATTTTCAAAACCAGTTTTTCGCCCCTTTTCGACCACCCAAAAAAAGCGCAAAAAACCGCTTCCGGACTATGCAAGGGGCCGGCCCTTGACCCCGGGAATAGGTGGGGATTTCTATAAATCCTTTCGCCGCCGCTTTTGGCGTCGGCGAGAGAGACGGAGCGAATATGGGCTACGGGGACCCCTCATCCGTCTGCTCCGCAGACACCTTCCCCCTTCGGGTGAAGGCTGTCTTACGGCACTTTACTTATGAATTAACAGAAAAATACAGCCTATACTTTTGGCGGTTCGTTTTTCAAAGATTTCCTTCTGTCAATAATAGCTTATTCACCGAAAGCGCTTTAGTTTTATGATAAGAATGATCACAAGATACGCAGGTAAGCCTTCACCCGAAGGGGGAAGGTGGATGCGCGCAGGATCGTTTTCCCGCGAAGCGTCTGTAATGTTTCTTCGCGCAGACGGATGAGGGGTCCCCGAGACAATAACCGCTTCGTCCCTCTCGCCGGAGCGAAAGTGAAGGCGAAAAAATGGAGCGGCGGGTCGTCGAGGCGCCGACCCCTACAGATGAACATCGTTGCCAAGAATTTATAACAAGGCGTCACAACCAATAAATTCCGAATTCCGAATTCCGCATTCCGCACTACCCCTCGTCTGAGCTGAAGCGAAGACGAAAGAATAACGCCGTGAACGGCTGTCGTATCAAAAACCGATACGGCAGCCGTCTTTGCTGTTTATACGATTATTCCCGTTCACGGGGTCAAGGGACGGCGTCCCTTGCGGGATCCAAGGGCAGAGCCCTTGGCGGGGTGGTTACAAGGGGCAGAGCCCCTTGGCCGCCGGAGGCAGGGCCGCCGGAAGCTTACGCTTCGGGGGCGTCTTTAGCTTCCTCCTGCGGTTTGTCGCCGTCTTTGGTGTAGACGACCTTGCCGTCGACGAAGTCAGCCTTTACCGAGTCGCCCTTTTTCAGCCTGCCCTCGAGGATCTCCTCGGAGAGGCTGTCCTCGATACTGCGCTGGATCTGGCGTCTCAGCGGTCTTGCGCCGTACACCGGATCGTAGCCCGCCTCGGCCATGCCGGAGACGAGCGCCGGGGTGAAGCCGAGCTTGATCGAGCCTGTCTCGGCGACCCTGAGAGCGATCTGGGAGAGCATATTGGAAGCGATCTTTTCGATGTCGGGGCGCGTGAGCCTCGAGAAGACGACGATCTCGTCGATCCTGTTCAGAAATTCGGGACGGAACGCCTCCTTCATCGCGGCGAGCACGATGTCGCGGTCGCTCTTTTTCTCCTCGGGACTGTCCGTCGAGAAGCCCGCGTGGCTCTTTTTGTCGAACAGCCGCGAGGCGCCGATGTTCGAGGTCATTATGATGACGGTGTTCTTGAAGTCTACCCTGCGCGAGTGCGAGTCGGTCAGTATGCCGTCCTCCAGTATTTGCAGAAGGATGTTGAACACGTCCGGGTGAGCCTTCTCGATCTCGTCGAAGAGCACGACCGAATACGGATTGCGGCGCACCTTCTCGGTTAGCTGGCCGCCCTCGTCGTAGCCGACGTAGCCCGGAGGCGAACCGATCAGCTTGGAGACCGTGTGCTTTTCCATATATTCGCTCATATCGAGTCTTATCATTTTAGACTCGCTGCCGAAGAGCTGTTCGGCGAGCGCCTTCGAGAGCTCGGTCTTGCCGACGCCCGTGGGTCCGGCGAACAGGAAGCTTCCGACCGGGCGCTTGGGGTCCTTGAGCCCCGCTCTGCCCCTGCGGATCGCGCGGGCGATCGCGCTGACCGCCTCGTCCTGACCGACGATCCTCTTTTTCAGCTCGTCCTCGAGGCGTAAAAGCTTCTGGGATTCCTCTTCGAGGAGCTTCGACACGGGGATGCCCGTCCACTGGGTCACGACCTTCGCGATCTCTTCCTCGCCGATCTTCGAGTGCTCCTTCTGAGCCTGCGACTGCCATGCCGCTTTCTTTTCCTCGAGTTCTTTTCTGAGCTTTTTCTGCTCTTCGAGAAGTTGACCCGCCTTTTCGTACTCCTCGTTCTTGACGAGCGCCTTTTTGTCGGTCTCTATAGCGGCGATCTTTTCCTCGATCTCTTTCAGATCGGGGGGCGCGGTCAGCGAGCGGATCCTCATGCTGCTCGCAGCCTCGTCCACGAGGTCTATCGCCTTGTCGGGCAGGAACCTGTCGTTGATATATCTCGAAGAGAGCTTCACCGCCGCTTCGAGCGCCTCGTCGGTTATGGTGATCGAGTGGTGCTGTTCGTATTTCTCCCTGAGACCTTTGAGGATCTCGAGGGCTTCCTCCTCGCTCGGCTCGCCGACCATCACGGACTGGAACCTTCTTTCAAGAGCCGCGTCCTTTTCGATGATGCGGTATTCGCCGACAGTCGTAGCGCCGAGGATCTGGAGCTGACCTCTTGCGAGCGCGGGCTTTAAGATGTTGGAGGCGTCGATGCTGCCCTCAGCGCCGCCGGCGCCGATGACCGTGTGGATCTCGTCGAGGAAGAGGATGACCTTGCCGTCCTTTATGACTTCGTCGATGACGTTTTTCAGCCTCTCCTCGAATTCGCCTCTGTATTTGCTTCCGGCGACCATCCCGGCAAGATCGAGCGTCATGACGCGCTTTCCGAGAAGGTTTGACGGCACCTGACCCGAGACGATCCTCTGAGCGAGGCCCTCGGCGATCGCGGTCTTGCCGACGCCGGGCTCGCCGATCAGGCAGGGCTTGGTTTTGGTGCGCCTCGAGAGGATCTGGATGACCCTCGTCAGTTCGTTCTCTCTGCCGATCACGGGATCGAGCTTGCCCTCAGCGGCGAGCTTTGTCAGATCGCGGGAATACTTTTCGAGAGTCTTCGCGGAGCCATCTGAGCCCTCTTCCGTTTCAAATCCGCCGGAGCCTGCTTCGCGGGCGGATTCGGAATACTTTTCGATCTCCCTTGCAAGAGTGTTGAAGCTGACGCCCATCGAGGCGACAAGCTGCATCGCCAGCGACCCGCCGTCGTTGATCAGCGCGACCAGGATATGCTCGGGCGCGGCGAGCGCTTCGCCGCTCTGTCTTGCGGCGTAGAGCGCGGTCTGCAGGATCCGTCTGCCGCGCGGAGTGAGTTCGACCGTGTCGCTCTTTTCATCCTCGGGAGGGGAGACCCTTTCGAGCCTGTCCCTGAACTGCTCCGCGGTCACGCCGCAGTTGGAGAGGATCTTCTGAGCGGCGCTTCCGTCGAGCCTCAAAAGACCGAGCATCAGATGCTCGCTTCCGATATATGAGTGTCCGAGCTCTCCGGCGGCTTCTCCCGCCAGCCCGAGAGCCTTTTTTGCTTTTTCGTTGAAGCCTTCGTACATAAAACCTCAACCCCTTTTTTATATATTATTTCATTTGTTCAGAGCCTCTCTGAGAGTGCGGGCGCGGAGCGCGTCCCGCTTGACGGGATCGGACGCCTCCATGTCTTTAAGGCACAGCCTTGCGGGCATAAGCTCGATCAGGAGCCTGTCGAGGAGCGCCGCGTCGGGCGAGCCCTCCATCCCGATCTCTGCGCCGAGCCTCAGATCGCTCCAGCAGCCGACGAACTCCGAATAGCTCAGAGAACGGGCGTAATTGAGGGTGCCGAAGCTCCTCCAGACCCTGTCCTCGAGGGCGATGCCGTCATTTTTCATGGCGTCCCTGAGATTCTCCTCGCGCTCGCGGATCTGGGCGACGAGCTTCTCGAAGGCTTTGATGACGTCCTTCTCGCTCGAATCGGACGAGCCTCTGTTGGAGACCTGGTAGAGATCGCCGATACCGCCGGAGCCCTCTCCGAACGCGCCGCGCAGAGTGAAGCCGAGCTGATCGACGGCTCTTGACAGACCGTTGATCTCGCCCGCGGCGGCGAGCGCCGGAAGATGGAGCATCGCGCTGACCCTCATCGCGCAGCCGAGATTTGTCGGGCAGGCGGTGAGATATCCGAGCCTGTCGTCGAAGGCGACGCGCTCCTGCGGGAGCTTTTCGTCCGCGGCGCAGGCCTTCTCAAAGGCGCGGGCGGTGTCGAGCCCGGGGCAGATCGCCTGGATGCGGAAGTGATCCTCCTCGTTGACCATCACGCTGACCTCTCCGTCGGGAGACAATAAGAGCAGTCTGCCCTTTCCCTCGCCGGACGCGAACTGCGGCGAGCAGAGGTGACACTCGGCGTAGGCGGTCTTTTCGGTCGCGCTGAGTTTGGAAAAATCAAAAAGTTCGTAGCCTTCAAAGGCCTTTTTCGCGGTCTCGCAGACCTCGCCTAAAGTCTTTTCGTCCGCGCACTCCGGGAACTTAAGCCCCGAAAGGTTTCTTGCAAAGCGCACTCTCGTCGAGAGCACGGTCTTGTCTTTCCCGCCGTTTTCGTACCAGTACATTTATCTCGCCTCCCCGTTTTCTATGGCTCTGATGCGGTCTCTGAGAGTCGCCGCTTTTTCGTATTCCTCGTTTGCGACCGCGGCTTTGAGTTCGCTCTTAAGCGAGGCGATCTCGTCGGCGGTCTTGATCTTTTCGGCCTTTTCGGCCTTCTTCTCGGCGTTCTTTTCGGCGTGCTCGCGGATCCTTTCGCCGAGGGTCGCGCCCTTGACAGCCGGTCTTCTGCCTCTGTAGACGCTGCCGGTGAAGGGGCTCAGATCGAGCCTGTCGGCGAAGGTCGGATAGCAGTCGGAACAACCGAACCTGCCGGATCTCTTGACGTCGGAGAGCGTCCTGCCGCAGGTCGGGCAGACGGCGGCCGAGGTGCTCTGCGGGAGGAAAAAGCCTCCGAGCATCTTGTCGAAGCCCTCGAAGGGGTTCCAGGACGAGAAGAAGCTGTCGGCGGTGTAGCCCGCTTTTGCGGCGCAGTCGGAGCAGAGATAGCTTTCGGTGACCTTGCCGTTGATGTTCTGTCTGAAATGAACGGTCGCGTTCTGTTTCTTGCAGTTGTCGCATTTTCTGTTGTTGTACATAAAAATTCCTCCTTTTATGCCCGTTAAATGAGCTTGAGAATGACTGTTTTGAATATCTGCGCTCTCAGCGCGTCGCGGTATTCGCGCGGGACGCCGGAGAGGGCGTCGTCTCCGAGAGCGGCGAGCATGACCTTCGCCTCGCCCGGAGTCACCACCGAGTCGGCGGCGAGCCTGAGAATGAAGACCTTCGCGTCCGAAGCCTCGAGAGAATCGCCGACCGCGTGGTAGAAGTGCATGAGCCAGCTGTTGCGGTCGAATCTCACCCGCGTGATCCTCACGAAGCCTCCGCCTCCGCGGCGGCTCTCGACGATGTAGCCCCTCTGGGGGGTGAAGCGCGAGGTGATGACGTAGTTTATCTGGCTCGGCACACAGCCGAATCTGAGCGCGAGCTCGTTTCTGCCGATCTCAAGAGTCCCGTCGTGCTCGTCGAGCATACTCTCGATGAGCCGCGCTATCTTTTCCGATAAGACCGTAATACCGCCTCCCTTCGCATTGGTTTTGTCTGACCTTTTCTGACCTTGCCTAAATTGTAGCACTAATAAAGATCAAATGCAAGGTCAAAGAAAGTCAAAGTCAAACGGCCGCGGACGGTTACGGGCGATCAGATGAAAATATCTCACTCATCCTCTCTGTTTTGCATTTTTTCTTGATTTTTTGCGCGCCGGAGATTATAATTTAGATACCCGAACGTTTTCGAAGATCAAAGCCGCGATCCGGACGCGTCTCCTCAGACGAGATCAATGCGGAATTATTGCGTTATTCCGGCGTTCGGTTTTCGTCTTCGCTTTGGCTCAGACGGGGGAGACGGTGCGGTTATTGTAACGGCGTCCCCTCATCAGTCGCGCGCACACCCCGCCGCTGCTTTTGGCGTC
>JAFTEP010000235.1 GCA_017453605.1 Clostridia bacterium | reverse complement strand
GATGATGAGTTCGGGCTTGTATTCGAGGATCATCGCCTCGGCGCAGATCGCGGCGAACACCTTTCCGATGCCGCAGACCGCGATGACGACGTCTTTTGAGCGAAGCTTTCCGCGGGTGAAGGTCACGCCGCTGACGACGCGCTCTTCGGGCTCTTCGAGTTTTGCGATGAGCTGTTCGGCTTCGAGCTGCATCGCGGCAATGATTCCGATCATATAGTTTCCCCCTGAATCTGACTTGTCATTTGTTTTTTTGGGTGATCTCAGCCGAGCATTTTCCCCTGTCCGTCGAAGAGCGGGAGCTTTTCGAGATATACCAGGTCGTCCCTGTCCTGAGCGTCGCCCTCGGCGAGGATCGCCATCCTTCCGGCGACCTCGGCTCCGGCGGCCTTGACGAGCTCTTCGAGAGCCCTGATGGATTCGCCGGTGGAGATAACGTCGTCGACGAGAAGGATGCGCTTACCCTTCATCAGGTCGGCGTCCGCCTTGTCGAGATAGAGCTTCTGCTGTCCGTCGGTAGTGATGCTCCTGACGGTGACCTCAAACACCTCGGACATATAGAGTTTGGGTTTCTTTCTCGCGATGAAATATTTGCTCTCGCCGCCCTGACGCGCCATCTCGTGGATCAGCGGGATTCCCTTCGCCTCGGCGGTCAGCATATAGTCGTGTTCGGGCGCCTTTTTCAGAAGGTCTCTCGCGCAGGCAACGGTCAGCTCGGGGTCGCCGAAGATGACGAAGCCCGCGATGGTCAGCGTTTCGCTGATCTTGCAGAGCGGGAGTTTTCTTTCAAGTCCCGCGACGTTCAGTTTGTAAAAAGCCATAAAAAACCTCCCAACGGCAGAGGACTGCCGGATTTGTCCGCATAATATTATATACTTTTTTTCGGGATTGTCAATCGTTAGCGGAAAGGTTAGAAAAAAAGCTCAAAAAAATGTGTTTCGGACGTCATTTTTCGCGCGTTTTCATTGACAAAAGGCTTCGGGATTGGTACAATAAACGTGAAAGGCTCCCCGGCTTTTCAAACCGCCATTTCTATGAAGATTTCAAGGAGATTTCAAGGAGATTTTCAGGATGAAACAGAAAATGATCTGGGCCTATCTGATCCACACCTGTCAGACGATGTGGCCGATAGGCGACCCGGAGTCGAGAGACAATCTCTCGAGGACCGAAAAAGAGCGGGACAGGACCTGCGAACAGCCGACCCTGGAATGGGACAAGTTTTATTCCACGATGGAATTCCTGCCGTCCCAGGGCTTCAACACACTCGTGTTCGATCTCGGCAACTTCGTGAGGTTCGACTCTCATCCCGAGATCGCGATGAAGGGCTCGATCTCAAAAGACGAAATGAAAAAGGTGATCGACCGCTGCCGCGCCCTCGGCATGGAGCCGATCCCGAAGCTCAACTTCTCCGCGGGACACGATCCCTGGCTGAAGAAGTACTCGCTGATGGTCGGAACGGAAGAATACTATAAAGTGTGCGCCGACGTGATCGACGAGACGGCGGAGCTTTTCGGATACCCGTCGCTGTTCCACCTCGGGCTCGACGAGGAGACCTTCGCGATGCAGGGCGGATACGGAGTGAGGATCGTGAGAGCCCCGCACCTCTGGTGGAGGGACGCGAACCGCCTCTTCGACAGGTGCGAACACAACAATATGCGCCCCTGGGTGTGGAGCGATCAGTACTGGGACCACCCGAAGGAGTTTCTTGAGAATATGCCCAAGAGCGTGCTCCAGGCGCCCTGGTACTACAACAATTTCTGCGGATACTCCAAAGACGGCAAGATGCGCCAGAAGGGCTTTCAGACGTACTTCGATCTTATAGAACACGGCTACGACATAGTGCCGACCTGCTCGACCTGGTGCGGAGTCTACAACACGGACGTCCACTTTCAGTGGATCACAGGCAAACTCAAAAACGAGCACACTCTCGGCGTGATGACCGCCCCGTGGCTCGACTGCAGGGGCGATCTGGACCTGATCTGCAAGCAGGACGCGCTCAGATTCGGGATCGCGAAAAGAAAATATATCGGGGAGGAATGAAAGATGAACGGCAGCAAACCATTCAACGCGTACGCGATGTTCCTGACCCAGAACTACTGCCGCGAGGACGAGTATCCGATGGAGTTCACCTACGGATACAAGTACGTCGAGCTTCCGTACGAAAAGACGGTGACAAAGGATATCCCGACCTTCGAGAAGCTCTGCGACAAGGCCAAGGAGTGCGGATTCGAGAAGATCCTGATCTTCACCGGGGACGCGCTGAGATACGACACGCACCCGGAGATCGCCCTCCCCGGCGCCTGGACGAAAGAGGAGCTGAAACGCCAGATACAGCGCATCAAAGCTCTCGGGATGGAGCCTGTCCCGATGCTCGATTTCTCGGCGGCGCACGACGCGTGGCTCGGGGAATATTCGAGGATGCTCTGCACAAAAGAATACTATAAAGTCTGCGCCGATCTGATCGGCGAGCTGTGCGAACTGTTCGGGAAGCCCTCTTTATTCTGGCTGGGGCTTGCGAACGAGAACGAAGCCGTGCAGGAAAGATATAAATTCATCAACGTCAGAGACGATCTGCAGAAGGCCCGCGACACGGCGTTCTATATCGCCGAGTGCCGCAGGAACGGCGCGAAGCCCTGGCTCTGCGGAGAGCTCGCGCTGACTTCTCCCGAGCTGTTCATGAAGACGGTGGACAAGGACGTTCTGATCGGCGGATTCATAGCGAGGGACATAAGCGCGAAGGCCATACTGAAAGGCGATCAGTTCGTCGCCGACATAGAAGTCTTCAGAAAGCTCGCGCCGCTCGGATATCAGATCACACCGGCGCTGAACGCGTTCAGGACCTTCAACGTCGCGGAGACCGTGACGAAGTTCCTGAGCGAATATTTCTCGGACGAAGAAAAGAAGAACGTCGCCGGCTTCGTGAGGCTCCCGTTCATCGCGGTAAGAGAAGAAAACGTCTACAAACTGCTGTTTGAAGCGGAGCACAACAAGAAGGCGCTCGACGCCTGGAACGGCTGAACGGGAGGGATGATAAAGGATGAATACTGAACGCAAAATGATCTGGGGCTATCTCATCCACCTTGACCGCAATATGTGGGAGGACCCGGAAAACGAAGCGAACTACCGGGATCCCGAAAGAACGTACAAGACCTGCGAACAGCTTGCTCTGCAGTGGGACAAATTCTACGAGACTATGGAATTTCTGCCCTCTCAGGGGATCAACACGCTGGTTTTCGATCTCGGGAACGCGGTGAAGTTCGACAGGCACCCGGAGATCGCGATGAAGGAGTCCCTGACAAAGGACGAAATGAAAAAGCTCCTCGACAAGTGCCGCGCTCTCGGGATGGATCCGATACCGAAACTCAACTTCTCCTCCGGGCACGATCCGTGGCTGAGAAAGTATTCGAGGATGATCGGCACAGAGGAATACTATCAGGTGTGCCGCGACTGCATAGACGAGACCGTGGAGCTGTTTTCGAATCCCCGAATGATCCACCTCGGGCTCGACGAGGAGGAGGACATCACCTCCGGCTTCGTGCGCGCCCCGCACCTGTGGTGGAGAGACGCCTACAGGCTCTTCGACAGATGCGCTCACAACAACGTGCGCCCCTGGGTATGGAGCGACTACTACTGGGCTCACCCGAAGGAATATCTCGAAAAGATGCCCAAGAGCGTGCTCCAGGCGCCCTGGTATTACGGCCCTCCGAGAGATTTCGACAAGAACATGATCCCCGCCAACCTCGGCTACAGGACGTATTTCGATCTCGCCGAGAACGGATACGACATCGTGCCGACCTGCTCGACCTGGCAGAACGAGACCTGCACGGACTACACCTTCTCGCTCGTTAAAGAAAGGCTCCCGAAGGAGCGCGTCATGGGCGTGATGACCGCGCCCTGGGACTACTGCCTGGACGAAAACAACGATCTGTGCCTGTACGACGCGGTCAAGTTCGGGACGGCGAAGAAAAAGTATTTTCCCGAGGGCTGAAAGGAGGGGCGAAAAATGAAAGACACGAAAACAAATTTCATCACGGCGTACGCCGCCTTTCTGACCTCGAACTTCTCGAGGGATCAGGAGGGAGTGATCGACTACACGGAGAACTACCGCAGGGTCGAGATGCCGTTCGAGAAGACGGTCACGAAAGATATACCCTCGTTTGAAAGGCTCTGCGACACCGCCGCCGAAAACGGGATAAACAAGTTCCTGATCTTCACCGGAGACGCGCTCAGGTACGAGACCCACCCGGAGATCGCCAGAGAGGGCGCCTGGACGAAAGCGGAGCTGAAAAAACAGCTCGACAGGATCAGAGGTCTCGGAATGGAGCCGATCCCGATGCTCGACTTCTCCGCGGCGCACGATATATGGCTCGGAGAATACTCTTACATGGTCTCTACGCCGGAGTATTACAAGGTCTGCGAGGATCTGATCGGCGAGATGTGCGACTTCTTCGGGAAGCCCTCCCTCTTCTGGATCGGGCTCGGCGAGGAGAACGCCGAGGCGCAGCTCAAATACGACTACTCTGTCGTGAGGGGCGATCTTCTGTTCATGCACGATATGCACTTTCTCTTCGACGTCTGCCGCAAGAACGGCGCGAGACCCTGGGTGTGCTGCGACTTCTACAACGATTTCCCGCATCTTTTCGCAAAGACGATGCCGCTCGAGAAGGCGCTCCCGAAGGACGTTCTGGTGTGCGACTACGCGGCGAGATACCGCTATCCGACACAGAGCATAATCTCAGGGGTAAAGAGGATGCCGAATCTCGAAGCCCTGAGGGATCTGACCGCCGCGGGATATCAGGCGACGCCGATGCTCTCGTCGTGGCGCAACGCGTGGACGCCGGAAAGCATCGTCGACGTGATGAAGATCTGGGCGACGAGAGAAAACGTCGCGGGATTTTTGAGATGCCCGTTCATCCCCGTCAGATACGAGAACCTTTATAAACTCCTGTTCGAAGCGAAGAACACGAAAAAGATCATAGAGAGGTGGAACGGGAAATGAAGAGAGTTTTTGAGATAAACCTCAGTCAGAACTTCTGCTGCGACAAGGGCTACCCGAGCAGATACCGCTATTGGCGCGACAAATTCACCGCGAGCGAAGAGACCTGGCGCAGGATCACCGAATTTCTTCCCGAGAACCGTTTCGACTCGGTCTTGATCTTCGTCGGAGACGCTGTCCAATACGCCTCGCGCCCGGAGATCTCCCTTCCAGGAGCGTGGAGCAAAGAGAAGATGAAGGACGAGATAAAAAGGCTCGCCTCGCTCGGTTTAGAGGCCTATCCCCTGTTAGATCTCGGCGCCGCGAAGGACGCCTGGCTCGGCGATACGGCAAATAACCTCGGCACGAATAAATACCGCGAGACTGTCTGCGACCTGATAAAGGAGACCGCGGAGATCTTCGGAGGACCCGCTCTGTTCAACATCGGGATGGGAGACGAGAGCATGAAAACCCAGACCTTCAAGCTCGTAAAGCGCGTGAGAAGGATGGACGAATGGGCGAAAGATCTCGAAACGTTCAGCGGCGCGGTGAGAGCCTGCGGCGCAAGACCGTGGATCTGGGCGGACAAGTTTCTCGAGGACCGGAAAGCGTTCACGGAAGCCGTCCCGAAGGACGTGGTCCTTTCGACACAGAGCTACGGCTTCATCAAGCACCGCAAGGACGGTCTGCCGGGCTTCCGCGACGAGGTGACCAACAGCGCGCTCGAGCTTGAAGAACTCGGCTACGATCAGATAGTCGGCATGTCCAACGGACACAGCTTCGCGCCAAACCAGATGATGAACATGGAGCTCGTCTGCAACATCATGAAAAAAAGACCTCTCGGCGTACTCTCCAACGCCGACTTCTACGCCGAGGAGGACGATCTTTACAGACTGCAGTACGCCGCGGTAAGTTTCCGCGTCGCTTACGACAAATACGCCGCCGGAGGTGAGAGAAAATGAAGACCGAGCCGATGATCTTTTCGATGCTCCTGCATCTGAGCATGAACGAGTGGGGCGACAAGAACAGCCGTCTCGAGTTATGGGAGGATCAGGTCAGCGCCGATCTGGGCGTCTGGAGAAGGATAGTCGACGCGATGCCGAAGTTCGGCTTCAACAGCGTTCTGATCGACGTGGGAAACAGCCTGAAATACGAATCTCACCCGGAGCTTGCGATCCCCGGGGCGATAGACAAGGACAGGTTCAAAAAGGAACTCGACAGGCTGAGATCCATAGGGCTCGAGCCGATGCCGAAGCTGAATTTCTCCGGCGGACACGACGCCTGGCTGATGGACTGGTCGAGGATGCTCGGGACAGAAAAGTACCGCAAGGTCGCAAGTGAGCTGATCGAAGAAGTCAGCGAGGTCTTCGGCAGACCGAGATTCTTCCACCTCGGGCTCGACGAGGAGGACCCCGTCAATCAGGGCGCCCTGCAGTTCCAGGTCGTGAGGAGAGGCGACGTCTTCTGGCGCGACGCGTACCATCTGTTCGACGCGACCGAAAAGGCGCAGAGTACTCCCTGGATATGGAGCGACTTCTGCTGGCATCATCCCGAGGAGTTCTTCGAGAAGATGCCCAAAAGCGTCCTCCAGTGCAGCTGGAATTACGGCACTCTCGCCACTATCCCCTCGAAGCGTTTTGCGGATCTCAGGATGGAATCCGCCGACGATCCCTCGGTGCACGTTGAAGGAAAGAGCAAGTCCGCCGCCGACAGAAGCATTCTGGAGCTTGACAGGAGAGGCTACACGCAGACGCTCTGCTGCTCCAACTACACCTGCTTCGAGTCCTCGGACCGCACCTTCGAGGTTGCAAGAGACTACCTCGATCAGGAAAGGCTCGCCGGAATCTTCACGGCTCCCTGGGGCGGTCTGCAAGCGCCGGACGAGTTCTATCACCTGGACGCGATGCAGAGGTTCTGGAGCGCGAAGAAAAAGTACTATCCCGAGCTGTGTAAGTAAATTCTGAATACAAAGACGAAAGCCCGCGGGACTCTCCTTTTCAGGGAGGATCCCGCGGGCGGTTTTTTTATAAAAATCACAGATCCAGAAGTTTCTTGACGCTTTCGACGACGAAGCCCGCGAGGACGGGCTGGACCTCGGTC
>JAFTEP010000019.1 GCA_017453605.1 Clostridia bacterium | reverse complement strand
TTAGAGAAATGAAGAAATACGAGAAGAGCAAATAACAATATATACCGCACTTATCTTTGTTGATTAACAAAAATATGTAGCGGTGACCCCTCATCAGTCTGCGCGAAAAATTCTCTCGGTCGCTTCGCGTTCTTACCTTTTCGCGCGCAGCCAGCTGTCTCGCTGAGGCTCGGTCTCGCCGCGCTCGTACGGGGTCCTCGAAAAATCTGTAGATTTTTCGGGGATTGAGTCGACCGTCCACCGGACGGTCATTCACTACCGCGTCGCACCTTCGGCGCCCTCCAGGGGGAAGCCTATATACCGCACCTTTAGTTGCTGATTAACAAACAGTTTGTTGCGTATATTTTGATAATTCGATTGTTCATTTAGTTTTTCTCAAACAATCAGAATGGTTTCTTAAAAGATTTACAGAAATGTATTTGTTTTCTGTTAAGATAGAATCGGAAGTGCCGCCGATAAGGCTTCCCCCTGGAGGGGAAGCTGGCGCCGTAGGCGTCTGATGAGGGGTCCCCTAAACAAAAACCACTCCGTTCCCATCGTCTGAGCTAAAGCGAAGACGAAAACCGAACGCCGGATTGCTGCAATAATTCCGCTTTCCGCATTACCACTAAAGACCCGGGTTCAAAGGGGCCGGGGACGCGCTCAGAGGGAGCGCATTTTCTTTTTGAAGACGAGGACTGCGGCAACTAACGCCGCGGCGGCGTATGCGAGCACGATAAGGAGCGGGCGCAATATATCGCCTACGGGATCGGAAGCGCCGTTGAGGATGTTTTTGAGAAGATCCGCCGCGTTCTTGAAGGGCAGCCAGTCCATCGCCGCCAGGACCGCGCCGCTCAGCTTGTCGATCGGGAACCACATCCCCGAGAGGAGCGACTGCGCCGTAATGATGACAGACGCCATCCCGCCGATCGACTTCTCCGGGAAGACAGAGCCGAACAGGATCCCCAGCCCGATGAACGGGAGCGCGGTCAGAAGGGACGCCGCTATGCAAAGGAGCATCCGCCATCCGAAGAGATCCGGATCAATGATCCCGCCGACCGCGAAGAACAGCACCGACTGGAACAGCGTGATCGGGAGCATCGTCAGGGCGTAGCCGAAAATGAACTCGTGCGGCTTCGCGCCGGAAACGAACAGACGCGTCAGAAACGAAGTGCTTCTGTCGACGGAGATCAGAAGCCCCGTGAAGAGAGTGATGAACGCCTGCGAGAACGCCGCGATCCCCGGCGCGAGGTTTTTCATCTCAAACTGAGATGTCAGAGAGTGGAAAATGAAGTAGAACAGAAGCTCCATGAACAAAGGGAGCGCGAGAAGGAAGATCAGCGAGAGCGGATCGCGCACGATCTCTTTCAGGTTCCTTTTTGAAAGCGTGAAGGTCTTAGTCATTTGCGTCGCCTCCCTGAGCGAGGAAGACGAAGGCTTCCTCGACGCTGTTTTTATTTGTATTTTCGTAAAGCTCTTCTTTCGTGCCGCAAAAGAGCAGTTTTCCCTTTGCCATGACGCCGATCCTGTCGGCGAGCGCCTGCGCTTCCTCCATGTAGTGAGTGGTGAGGATGATCGTCATTTTGCCCTTCAGGGAAGAGATCGTCTTCCAGAGCTCGCGGCGCGCGAGAACGTCGAGCCCGAGAGTCGGCTCGTCAAGAAAGAGCACCTTCGGCTTCGAGACCAGCGCCAGCGCGATCGAGAGCTTTCTCTGCCAGCCGCCGGAGAGCTTGCCCGCCTGACGCTTCGCGACCTCTCCGAGCCCGAAAGAGGCGAATACTTCGTCGCGGCTTTGAAGCGCCTCTTCTTTACTCTGACCGCAGAGCTCTGCGTAGAAAGCGACGTTTTCTTCGACGGTCAGCTTCCTCGCGACCGCGGTCTCCTGCATCGAGACGTCGATAAGAGGTCTTATTTTGTCGGCGTCTTTGGTGAGCGGGAATCCGCAGACCTCGGCGTCGCCTTCAGTCGGAGCGGAGAGCGTCGAGAGCATACGGACGGTGGTCGTCTTGCCCGCTCCGTTCACGCCGAGCAGAGCGAACAGCTCGCCCTCGGATATCTCCAGATCGAGACCGTCGACGGCGGTCACGCCCTTATATTTTTTTGTCAGCTTCGCCGTTTTTATCGCCGTCACCGAAAACACCTCCCATCAGAGTATAAAAAAGATCCGACTTTAAAAGCGCGATCCCGCGCTCCCTGTCGCCGAGCACCATAAGGGTGTCTCCCTCTTTTATGTCGAACATCTTCCGTCCCTCCGCGGGGATCGTGATCTGTCCCTTGGGACCCACCCGGACGCTCGCGATGAAGCGTCCTTCGGGAGATCCGTTCTTTTTTTCAGCCATTCCGTTTCCTCTTTTCGTCTGGAATTTCTTACTTTTCTTACATTATATACGAAAAAAGCGCTTTTGTCAAGAGTTTTTTGAGCCGCAAGCCCGAAAAACAGTCGCGGTGCCGTGCGTTCATCCCGCCCCGCGCCGTTTGTCGGCGGAGAGTTTTTTCAACCTCCGGCTTCTTTAAGCCAAACCTGTCCGGTCAAAGCCTCACAAGCGCGTTTCCCAGAAAGCCACAGCCGCCGCCGCGGCGACGTTGAGCGAATCGACGCCTCTGGTCATCGGGATCTTCGCGGTATAGTCGCAGGCGTCGATCACTTCCCTTTTCAGCCCGTATCCCTCGCTTCCGAGAACGAGCGCGAGCCTGTCGGCGTTTTTCAGCCGCGGATCGCCGATCGAAACGCTGTTTTCGTCGAGCGCGAGCGCGGCGGTCAGAAAGCCGAGACTTTTCACGTCATCTATCCCGTCGATCCACGCCCACGGCGTCAGAAGGACGGTCCCCATGCTGACTCTCACCGAGCGTCTGAGCAGAGGATCGCAGCAGGTCTTCGTGCAGAGGACGGCGTCGATCCCGAGGGCGGCGGCGCTGCGGAAGACCGCGCCGACGTTCGTGCTGTCGGCGATCCCGTCGAGCACGGCGATCCTTTTCGCTCCCCGCGTTATGTCTCCGGGATCGGCGGGCGGCTTTCTTTTCATGGCGCACAGAAGCCCTCTCGTCAGCGCGAAGCCCGTGACTTTTTGAAAATCCTCCGGCGTGACGGCGTACGCGGGAACGTCCGGGAGAGAATCAATAAGCTCCTTTGACGCGGCGTCGGTCTCGCCTCTTACGCAAAGAAGCGACACGGCTTCATACCCCGCGCCGAGCGCGACCGAAACGACCTTCGGGCTCTCCGCGATGAAAAGCCCTTTTGATTCTTCTTTTCTGTTCCGAAGCTGCGCCTCCGTCAGCCTGAAATAAACGTCAAGCTCCGGCGCGTCTGTACTGTCGGTGTTTATTATCATTTTTTCTCACTTTTTCTCACTCTTCTTTTTTGCCGCCCGCGGCTTCCGAGTCAAGGTATTTGTTGAAAAGAAATATTTTATAATCGTCCAATGAGAACGCCCTTTCGGAGCTCTTGTCGCCGAAAGTCTCAGCGAGCCGGGACCAGCTCGTCTTTTTCGCGAGCCTGAGCGCGGGAGTGTCTTCGCAAACGATCATCCTTACAAGCTCGTCCGCCGGCGTCGAAACGAGATTTCCGATCTTCCAGGGATCGCTCATGTTCGTGAAGTTGAAAAACACGTCGTATTCGTTCGAGATATATATGACTATCCCGTCGCCGTTGTGAAAATAAGGCTGTGAACCGTCGTTTTCGAGCGCCAGACAGCACTCTCTTTCCGTCAAAAGATCCCCGTATCCGAAATATACCGGGATAAGCTCTTCCGGGATATCCCGTTTATTTATTCTTATCGGATAAAGCTTTCTGTTTTCTCCGTCGCAAGAGCCCTCGTGGACGAAAAATTCAAGCTCCGGGCATACGGTCTCTCGCATTTTTCGTGCGAGACCGTAAATTTTCACTATCTCGTCTTTGTTTTCTTCGTTTATGAAGCATTGCCAGCGCGGGGTGACGCCGTTTTTTATCATAATATCCGTCGCTTTCAGTATCTCGCCGTAGGCTCCGCGTCTTCCGACATATCTGTCCGTCGTCTTTTCAAGCCCGAACAGCGTCAGCTGGACTTTTTTCACCCCGAGAGTTTTCAGCCACGGAACGTAGTCTTCGTCTCTGACGATCCTCCAGAAGCTCGCAAGCCCGAACCTCTCGGGCCGCGCGTTCTTTGAGAGGGCGAGATCTTTTTCCCATCTCTTTTTGTAGCCGTCGCAGAAATCCGGCTCCCGGAGCCAGCTGTAGAACTCTATCTTTTCACAATACGGCGAGAACTTCCCGACTATATATTCGTCCGCGCCGTCTTCCATTCTGACGTTCGGCGAATGTCCCAGCCAGCAGTGCAGACACCTGTTCGGACAGCCGAACATATCCGCGCAGACAGAAAGCGTTTTGTCCGTGACGTATCCCGACATCCCGGTATCCCCCGCAGATATTGTTTTCTCATACAAGTATAACATAAGTCCACGCGGATGGCAACAGAAAAAAAGAGCGCGCAAGAGGCAAAAAATCCTTCGGGAGCATTGACAACGCCCGGTTTTTGTGCTATATTTCCTGCGTCGGTCCGTCATCAATAAAAAGAGGAAAAACCAAATGTTCCAATATTACGC
Source organism: Clostridia bacterium (assembly GCA_017453605.1). Classification (GTDB taxonomy): domain Bacteria; phylum Bacillota; class Clostridia; order Oscillospirales; family SIG627; genus SIG685. Next base: position 6,111 of record JAFTEP010000019.1, on the reverse strand, counting down.
ACTTTTTCTCGCCGCCTGTCTCGGAGGCTCGCTGAACTCCGTCTGGCTCTATAAAAAATATCAGCAGTCCGCGGGAACCGAACTCTCCTCGGACGTGGTGTATCTTGTCATCAACGGCGTCGTTTCCGCGCTCGTCTCCGCGGGGGTGATCGTCTTCACGGGAAGGAAGCTGGAATTCACCTGGTTCTCCCTCGCGATAGCCGCCGCCATCGTGATCTCCTCCGCCGTCAACGTGATCGGGACCCTCAAGGCATACGAAAAGGGGCAGATCGCGACAGTGAACATCGTCAACACCGTCGGCACGATCATTTTGAGCTGTCTGTGGGGAGTCACCGTCCTCGGCGAGACTCTCACCGCTTCGAGGACCGTCGCGATCGCCCTGATGCTCGCCGCGACTTTTCTGATAACCTTCACCGGAGACAAAAAGAGCTCGAAGGGCATGATTTTGATCTACGTTCTCGTCGTCATCGGCGGAAGTCTGGTCTCGATCCTCAATAAACAGCATCAGGTCGAGACGAATTTTGCGACGGTCGACACACTCAGCTTCAGTTTTCTCGCCGCCTCGGTGCGCACCGTCATTTTCGGGATCGCCGCCGTCGTGATGCGCCTGAAAAAGGGCAAAGGAGCGCTGAAGATCCCCGGGCGCTCCGCGCTTTTCGCCTCGGCTTCGTCTTTTGTTTCGGGCTCCTGCTATATCCTCACGCTCTTCACCGCGATCTATCTCCCGATCGTCGTCACCTCTCCTTTGAGCACCGGGCTTTCGATAATAGTTTCCGCTCTGTTCCCGTGGATCTTCTACCGCGAGAAGCTGAACGTCCGTCAGATCGCGGGAGTCGCTCTGAGCATCGCGGGCGCGCTGTGGTTCCTGCTGTTCTGAACACACGTTATTATCCGTTAAAAAAATAAAATGTTGACATTTGCCGCTCTCTATTGTTTTGCCGCTCTCTATTGTAAAATAGGAGCGGCAATCTTATCAAACCTGAAAGAGAGAAACGACTTATGGCTAAAAAACCGATCACCAACAAGGTCTTGTGGATCTTCGCAGTCGGTCAGCTCGGATGGAGCCTGCTTTCCGGCGTGATCTCCACCTGGCTCGTCCACCTTTACACCGGCTCCCCGGAAAAATTCGGGGACACGAACGGCCTGTTCAGTTCGTTCATCACTCAGAACCCGATCCTCGCCACTCTCACGATCTTCGGCATCATCACCGCGGTCGGCAGACTTTTCGACGCCGTGACCGACCCGCTGATCGCGAGCTGGTCCGACCGCGCCGCATTCAAGGGCGGCAGGCGCATCCCCTTCATGAAGGCGGTCGCCGTCCCCTTCGCGCTGGTCACAGTGGCGGTCTTCGTCGTTCCGAGTTTCACTAACGTCGTCCTCAACGATACGCTGATCTTCGTTCTCCTGATGCTCTTCTATCTGTTCATGACGATCTACTGCACGCCCTATAACGCGCTGATCGCCGAGCTCGGAGACACTCAGCGCCACAGGATCAACGTCTCGACCTACATTTCCTTCACCTACATCGCCGGATTTTCCATGGCGACTCTCGTCCCGTCTTTGGCGGGAATGTTCCAGGGCAATACCGTCACCGACGTTCTCACCTCTGTCGCCTCCGCGAACGGACTGACGCTCGAAGCACTGCAGACGGGGCTCGCCGACAAGACGCTCGCCATCTCCAACCTCGCTTCCGCCGAGCAGATCGCCGTCATGCAGGCCGCTCAGCAGAACTCCATGAGGATCGCGATAGGTATAATGGCGGCGATCGCCTGCGTCGCGATGATGATCCCGGCTTTCTACATCAAGGAGCGCGACTACATCGACTCCAAGCCCGTGAATACCCCGGCGTTCAAGTCGCTGTTCGCGACCTTCGGCAACGCTCAGTTCCGCCGCTTCGTGTACTCCGACGTCATTTACTTCTTCGCGGTCACCCTCTTCCAGACGGGTCTTGCGGACTATGAGACGAGGCTCATGGGCATCGGCTCCGAGAACACCTTCATGCTGACGGTGCTGATGACCGTGATCAGCCTCTCGCTCTATCCCGTCATCAACCGCTTCGCTCCGAAGCTCGGCAAGAAAAAACTCATCATCACGGGCTTCTTCGCGTATTCGTTCGTGTTTCTTCTGACCGTCTTCTGCGGGACGGGGCTTATCTGGGGCGTCATCATCGCCGGATGCGCGGGCATCCCGATGGCGATCCTCGGCATACTTCCCCAGGCCTGCGTCGCGGACGTCAGCGAGCTGAGCACGCTTGAGACGGGAGAAGACAGGAGCGGGATGTTCTTTGCCGCCCGAACCTTCGCGATGAAGCTCGGTCAGGCGCTCTCCATGCTGGTCTACACCTCGGTCACCGTCTCCAAGATCTTAGAGAACGGCGAGAAATACGTCGATCCCATGCAGTACCGCACGACGGCGATCATCGCGACCGCCGCCTGCCTCGGCGGAGCGTTCCTGTTCTTCCTCTACAACGAGAAGGGCGTGCTCGCCGGGATTGAAAAACTCAGAGCAAAAAAGGCCGGAGAAAAAAATGAACTTTGATTTGATAAAAGAGCAGGACCTCAACAAAACTCTCGACGAGAAGGTCCTGCCCGCGCTTGACGCGGCAAAGAGCGAGGGAGAGTTCGAGAGCTTCGATTCGAACAGGCTCTTCTGGAGATCCTACACGCGCCCGGACGCCCGAAAAAGCGTCGCGATCCTCCACGGCTTCACGGAGTCCTGCGAGAAGTATCACGAACTGATCTGGTATTTCTTCTCCTCCGGCTCAAACGTCTATATCTTCGATCAGCGCGGTCACGGGAAGAGCTTCCGTCACGTTCCCGACAGGACGATCACTCACGTCGAGCGTTTCGACGACTATATTTCGGACTTTGAAGTCTTCACCGAAAAGATCGTCCCTAAGGATCTGCCCCGCGTGCTTTTCAGCCACTCGATGGGCGGCGCAGTCGCCGGGCTCTATCTTGAAAAGCACCCGGACGTCTATGAGAAAGCGATCTTTTCATCCCCGATGATCGCTCCCTCCACGGGCGGATATCCGCTTTTTGTCGGAAAGGCGATCTGCCGCGCCGCGATCCTGTTCGGAGGCGCGAAAAAGAGGATCTTCCTTTCAAGCGAATACCCCGGCGAGGAGAAATTCGAGACCTCCTGCGACACCTCGTTCGAGCGCTTCTCGCGCTACGAGAAGTTCCGCAGGAAAAATCCCGACTACCAGAACTTCTCTCCGTCCTACCGCTGGACTCTCGAGTCGCTGAACGTCACAAAAAGGCTCCTGAAACAGGGCGAGCCCGAGAAGATAAAGGCAAAATGCCTTCTGTTATCGGCTGGCAGGGACGACATAGTGCTCGTCCCCCCGCAGAAGCTCTTCGCGGAGCGCATCCCGGACTGCGAATACGTCACGTTTGCCGACGCCAAGCACGAGATCTACTACAGCACCGACGACGTCATGGAGCCGTACGTCGCAAAACTCCTGGACTTTATAGACTGAAAAACTTTTTTCGGGGCGCGGCCGTCAAAAAAGACTGCCGCGTCCCGGTTTTTTTCGGATATTTTTAAAAAAACCCCGCGATTTTAAATCTTCGTTTAAGGATCGAGAGTATAATAGGGACAAAAGAAGATCCGGCGGGAGGGCGCAAGGCGCTTTTACCGAGGCAGACAGGAGAAAAAAGATGAAGAAATCAAAGAAAATGAATATAACAAAAGTTCTTGCGCTCGTCATCGCGTTCGCGCTCGTTTTCGCGCTCGCCGCCTGCGACGAAGAAAAAAAGACCGAAACAAGCGCGCCCTCCGTCGCGACAGAGGACGCGAAGGCTAAGACCTCCTCCGCGCCGGAGAGCTCCGCGCCCGCGTCGGGCGCCGCCGCGCCGGAGGAAAAGCCCGTTCTGACCTCTCTTTCGATCTCGAAAGACGTGAGCGCCTATTCGGCAGGCGCTAAGGTCGATCTTTCCGACGTGAGGGTCGCGAAGCTTTTCAGCGACGGGACCTCCACAGAGAAGATCGGCTATTCGGCGCTCGAAAGAAACGGGATCTCGCTGAAGATCTTTTTTGACGGCGAAGTCTTCGAGGGCGAAGAGTTTTCCGACGCGGGAACCTACTATCTCTACGCGTATCTTGTTTCGGACGAGAGCGTTTACGCAGAGGCCGAGATCACGGTCACGTCTTCCGGAGAAGTCTATCCCGAGGCTGTGTCGCTGAAGGAAAGCGCAAATATGACGGTCGGCGACGAGACGGTTCTGAAAGTCACGTTCAGCCCATCTTCGACCACCGTGAAAGAACTCACCTGGACAAGCACCGATCCCTCGGTCGCCTCCGTTGACGCGGACGGCGTCATAACCGCGCTCAAAGCGGGCAAGACCGTCATAACAGTCAGCGCCGTCGGCGCGGACGGAACTCTCGGCGCGTCGTGTTCGCTCATGGTCTCGGATGCTCAGAGCGCCGTGATCGACGCGGGCGATCAGGACGGCGCGTTCAGGATCGTGACAGAAGACGGCGAATACGTTTCGTCCGGAAGCGTTTACACGATCAAATCCGCCGGGGAATACGATCTTTCGGGCAGTCTCGAGGGCAGGATCGTGATAGACGCCGGCGAGGACGACGACGTCGTTTTGAACTTCTCGGGACTGACCGTCACGTCGGGTGACAATTCGGCGATCTACGCCGTCAGCGCGGACAGTCTGAAAATAACCGTCAAAGCCGGCACGGAGAACACGGTCTACGATCTCAGGAGCGCAAAGACCGTCGATTCCGACGAGCAGGGCGAGGGCGCGATCAGCGCGAGATGCGACCTCAGGATCTCGGGGAGCGGGATGCTCTACGTCGAAGGAAACTACAACAACGGCGTCCACACGACAAAGGATCTTTCGGTAAACGAAGTCACTCTCGACGTCAAGGCGCCCAACAACGCCGTCAAGGGCAAGCACAGCGTGAAGATCGACGGCGGCGTTCTCGAGATAATCTCGACCGCGGGCGACGGGATAAAGACCGAGGACACTAACGTTTCCGCGAAGGGCAATCAGCGCGGGACCGTGACGGTAAACGGCGGCGCGATAAAGATCTACGCCGCGGGCGACGGGATCCAGGCGGCGTACGACTTCGTGATGAACGGCGGCGAACTGACGGTCTTTACGGCGTCCAACAGCTCCTACACCGACAAAAACGCGGATGTCGATTCCTACAAGGGGATCAAGGTAGAAAACGAACTGACCGTAAACGGCGGAGTGCTCGAACTCTATTCCTACGACGACGCTCTCCACGCCAACTACGGCGCGGTGTTCGAAAACGGCTCGTCGGGGCTCGGGAATATAAACGTCAACGACGGGACGATAACGATAAAGGTCAACTCCTCCGCATCGCGCTACGTCTCGGGAGCCGACGCGATGCACGCGGACAACACCCTGAACGTCAACGGAGGCAGAATTGATATTTCGAGCGCCTACGAGGGACTCGAGGCGACGGTGGTGAACGTCACCGGCGGCGATATAAAGATCAACGCCTCCGACGACGGCGTCAACGCCGCGAGGAAGATCAGCGCATCCCCTGCGGTGAAGATCAGCGGCGGGACGCTCGACATAACGATGGCAAGCGGCGACACCGACGGCATCGACAGCAACGGCAGCTTCACGATGACGGGCGGGCTCGTTATAGTGCGCGGCGCTCCCAACAGCACTTCGTCCATGGCGACGGGCCTCGACTGCGACGGCGCGGCGTCGATCTCCGGCGGCACCTTCATCCAGCTCGGCGCGAGGGAGACAGTCCCGACTCTTTCCGGCGGCGCGCTTACTCTGAACTTCGGCGCGAGCGGCGGCATGGGCGGCGGTCCGGGCGGAGAAATGCCCGGCTCTCAGGGCGGACCCGGCTCGCAGGGAGGGATGCCCGGCTCGCAGAGCGGCGCGACCGGCTCGACCTACACCTTCACGGGCGGCACATGGACGCTCTCGGGTCTGAACGTGAGCTTCACGGTCGCCGACGGCTTCACCTACTACGGCGCGACGGTCTATTCATCCGAACTTTCAAGCGGCGCGACCTACACCCTCTCAAACGGCCAGACCTCATACACCGCGACCGCCCAGTGACCCCACACGCTAATATCTCCCCTCCGGGGCGGCTGAAAAGCCGCCC
>JAFTEP010000234.1 GCA_017453605.1 Clostridia bacterium | reverse complement strand
GCTCGTCCTTAGAGACGAAGCCGAAAAGCTCGATCCCGTCCTCCCTGACGGAGAGGTGGGTGTAGACGAGGACCTTCGCGTTCAGTTTTCCCTGGAGCGCGCCGAAACTGCGGTCGGAGACCGTGAGTCGGTATCCGACGCCGCCAGCCTCGACGACGGCGGTCTGCGGCTCGAGAAGGATGAGAGTCCCGTTTATCGAATAAAACATTTTTGCACCTCATTAAATCAGCTTCCGGCGGTCTTTTTGGACGTCTGAAGATATGAGTTTTTAAGCGCTCCGAGCTTTGAGCCTCCGATCGCGGCGTGAGTGATCGCGAGAGCGAGAGCGTCGGCGGCGTCGTCGGGACGGGGAACGTCGCAAAGGTGAAGGATGATCTTTGTCATTTCCATGATCTGAGACTTCGGAGCCTTGCCGTAACCCGAGACGGCGACCTTGACCTGCAGAGGCGTGTACTCTGTGACCGGGACCGAAAATTTCTCGGCGGCGGCGAGGATGACTCCCCTCGCCTGGCAGACGTTGACCGCGGTCTTCTGGTTGTTCGTGAAGAAGAGTTCCTCTATTGCGAGAGCTTCCGGGCGGTATCTCTCTATAAGTTCTCCGGTCTCTCTGAAAATGTCCCAGAGGCGCTTTTCTGTGCGTTCGCCGGCGGGCGTGGAAATGACGCCGCAGTTGACGTATCTCGACGCGGCGTTTTTGGTTTCGACTACGCCGAAGCCGACAGTGGCTATACCCGGATCGATTCCCAAAATGACCATACAAAGCCTCCGAAACTTCAAAGAACGCGCAATTTCACTTTTATCATTTGATTTTATCACATTCAACTAAAGAAGTCAAACGTTTTGGAGCAAAATTCAAACATTCTTAATTATTTTGTGCTCGTCGGGAAAACAAAAGCCGAAGAAGATAAGAAAATCAAAAAATCTTTCACAAACGAACGATAAGAACGCACAAAAAAGCGAAAATCACTTGAAAAAACAATGCGAATCTGTTAAAATCAAAAAAGAATGACGAACTAAACTTTCAAGGAGATAATTTATGAGACCCACCCAGCTTTCCGAAATGATAAATAACGGCGGACTCGACGATAAATTCGCCTCTCTTTACGGAGAAAACAGGATAACGCCCGCCCGCGAAAGATACCTGAGAGCGCTGAAAGGCTTCGTCGACACATTCGGCGACGAAGATGATGCGGCGATCTTCTCTGTGCCCGGCAGGAGTGAGATCTCCGGCAACCACACCGACCACAACCACGGAAAAGTCATCGCGGCTTCCGTCGATCTCGACATAATCGCCGTCGCCGCACCGAAAGACGGTTCTGTCGTGAAAGTGAAGAGCGAGGGCTTCAAGCAGGACACCGTCGACGTGTCGAGACCCGATTCGTTCGAGCGCTTCCGTTCGTCCGCACTTATCGCCGGAGTTTTCGACGGATTTGAAAAGAGGGGCTTCAAGACCTGCGCTTTCGACGCCTTCACGACCTCCGACGTCCTCAAGGGCTCCGGTCTCTCTTCGTCCGCGGCTTTCGAGAACATGATCGGGACGATCCTGAATCACTTCGCCAACGGCGCGAGCGTCGACTTCGTAACCATCGCGCAGATCTCGCAGTATGCGGAGAACAAATTCTTCGGCAAGCCCTCCGGGCTTATGGACCAGGTCGCCTGCGCCGCAGGCGGATTCGTGGGGATAGATTTTTCAGACCCGGCATCTCCGATTGTGGAAAGGCTCGATTTCGACCTCGGAGCTCACGGATATTCTCTTGCGATAGTGAACACCGGCGGGAACCACGCCGATCTCAACGACGAATACGCCGCGATAACCGTGGAAATGAGAAAGGTCAGCGAGTTTTTCGGTAAAAAGTTTTTGAGGGAGATCACAAAAGACGAGCTTCTCGAAAAGCTGCCCAAAGTCAGAAAGAACGCCGGGGACCGCGCGGTCCTGAGGGCGCTCCACTTCTTCAACGAGAATGAGAGAGTCTCTTTGCAGCTCGAAGCTCTCAAAAAGGGCGATCTTTTTACCTTCTTCGACGGAGTCAGAGGCTCCGGCGCGTCGAGCCTGCAGCTTCTGCAGAACGTGTTCTGCTGTTCCGATCCCGCTCATCAGGGTCTGACTCTTGCCCTGTCGCTCTGCGCGGAACTTCTCGGGAGCGAGAGCGCGTGGAGAGTGCACGGAGGCGGATTCGCCGGGACTATCCTCGTCTTCATACCCACTGAAAAGACCGATGATTTCCGGAAAGCCATGGACGGCTTTTTCGGTGCGGGCGCGTGCAGAGTTTTGAAAGTCAGGACCTCGGGAGCTATAAAGCTCGCGTGAAAAAAAGCAGATGAAAACCTCTCTTGAAGTCCGCACGCTCGCGTCCGGCTCTAAGGGCAACTCGATCTTCATAAGACGCTCCGGCAGGGCGATCCTTGTGGATGCGGGGATCTCGATGAAAAGGATCGCCGCCTCTCTCAACGGGCTCGACTGCGAATTAGATAATATCGAAGCGATATTCGTCACACACGAACATTCGGATCACGTCAAGGGTCTCGGGATGATCGCGAAGCACGCGAAAACGCCGATATATCTGAGCTACGAAAGCGCGAGGGAGATATATATTTCTCTCACTCAGTCGCGCTCTAAGGATGAAGCCGACGCGTTCAGGAGCTGTGCGAGGATCATAGAGCCGGGGAAATGCTACGACGCGCTCGGGCTGAACGCCGAAGCTTTCTCGATCCCGCACGACAGCGTCAGATGTCTCGGATTCAAATTCACCGACGACGACGGCTCGGCGCTTCTGGGTATCGCGACAGACGTCGGGCACTTAGACGAAAACGTCTGCACCTGTCTTGCGGGCTGCGAGAACGTGATAGTAGAATCAAACCACGACCCCGAAATGCTCAGAAACTCGAGTTATCCCCCGGCGCTGATCGAACGGATCGCCTCACCCTACGGGCATCTGTCAAACCCCGACTGCGGGAGTCTCTGCGCGGGACTCGTCAGAACGGGAACGAAAAGGATGACGCTCTTTCATCTTTCGGACGAAAACAATCTCCCGTCGCTGGCAAGAGACACCGTGCTCGAAGCGCTGAAAAAGACCGGCGCGAAAGAGACCGAGGATTTCTTTCTCAACACCGCCCAAAGGGACGAGATCACGGAGGTCTGCGGTTGAACTATCACATAATACACGTCGGAGACTCAAAAGAAAAGTATTGGACCGACGCCTTCGCGGAATATGAAAAAAGGCTCGGAGGAGCGCTTCACGATCATCCGATCAAGCCGGTAAAGCTGCCGGAAAACTGCTCGGAAGCGCTTATAACGGCCGCGCTCGAAAAGGAAGCGGAGGCAATAAGAGAAAAACTGAAAAAGATCTCGCCGACGGGATCGGGCTTAAAAAAGATCGCGCTTTGCATCGAGGGAAAACAGCTTTCTTCCGAAGAACTGTCAAAGAAGTTTGACGGGTGGAAGAACGACGGGATAACGGACGCGGCGTTTGTGATCGGCAGTTCGTTCGGGCTGAGCGAAAATCTCAAAAACGCCTGCGAAAAGCTCTCGATGTCGAAAATGACTTTTCCGCACCAGATGGCAAGAGTGATCCTCTCCGAGCAGATATACCGAGCGGAGTGCATATCGGCCGGAGCAAAATATCACAAATAGCATAATCTCACCCCAACAAGCCTATCGGCTTGCCGGGGGCCCCGAACAAAAACCCCGGAGCGAAATTTTTGAAGCTCCGGGGTCGATTTAATAAAAAAAGAATCTTCCGCCCCGCCGTCGTACATTCGGCAGTTACCGTCAAAAGACGGCAACGGAAAACTCTTTGATGGGATCATATCAGTAAAGCCGGTTTTTGTCATGGGTCTTACCAGAAAAATCACTTTTTGCCGAGACCCGACCAGAGAAGGACGATGATCTGCGCCGGGACGAGCAGAACGAACATCAGCCAGAGATAGGGGCTGTAGGACGTGACGGCGAAGACCGCGAAAACGCTGATGAGAAACGACCAGATCAGAACGGAGATAATGAGAAAGTTCGTGCCTCTCCTGCCCCAGATACTGTTGAAGACGAGAAGGACTATGCAGGTGACCGGAACGGCGAACACGAAAGAGAGCCAGGCGTTGCCGATCGAGGCTCGGACGACGCCGAAGACAACGAAGACAAACGAAGCGACAAGCCAGACGAGAGCGACCGAAAGCGCGGTGATAAGCGAGCGGTCGCGCTTTTTAAGCGCGGAGACCTTTGCGTTCTTCTCGGCGCGGTGATCGGAGCGGATGAAATAATCGAGACTGACGGAGAAGATCTCACAGAGTCGGGCGAGGACGGTCACGTCGGGGATCCCCTCCGCCCTTTCCCACTTGGAGACTGCTTTGTCGGAGTAATTTATCAGCTCGGCGAGTTCGAGCTGAGTGAGACCCGCATCTTTTCTGAGCGTCGCGATATTCGAAGCGATCACTGTTCTGAGATCGCCGGAAACCTGACGGTTGTTCTCGTTAAGTTCATTCCCGTTCATCCGCGGCACCCCTTTCTGTTCAGAATCACGAATAATCCGAAGACATTTTACCACACAAAAATAAAAAAATCAAGGCTCTACCGGGAGTAGAATCAATAATTTTTGCTCTATCGTCGGGTAAACGCACGGTAGGGCGGCAAAAATAAGCAGTAGGTTGACCGGATGCGGGAGCTGGTTTATAATTTAAGCGGAAACAGGATATGGACGCAGACAAAAAACAAAGAAAGGACGGCGCG
>JAFTEP010000233.1 GCA_017453605.1 Clostridia bacterium | reverse complement strand
TCTCTGGAGGCGTCAAGGACGAAGTTGACGGTCTCGCCGTTGAACTTCTTGTCCTCGGGGATCGCGCTCGCGACTTTCTTTCTGCCCCATTCGTCAACATCGTCGTTGGTGACCGCGGGTTTGCCGCCGGTCTGAGCCGCGCCGCCGTTAGTGTTCTGCTGAACGGGAGCCGTCGTCTTCTTCGGATCCGCGCAGGCGGCGAAGACCGAAAGCGTCATCAGCACAACGAGAAGCGCGCAAATGATCTTTTTCATTTTCTTTTCTCCTTATCAATATTTGATCCCGGCCTTGATGCCGGATACCGATATCATTATACAATCAACGCGAGCATTTGTCAATCGTTTTTTTATTTCCAGAGTATCTCTTCCGGGCTGAGCCAGAGTCCCGCGGGCTTTTCGGCGCTCGAAGAGATCTTCACGACCTCGCCCTTTTCGCCGGATTCCTCCATCGAAAGTATCACGTCCGTGACGTGGTACGCCAGCTCGGCGCTCGCCCTGTGGGGCCTTTTTTCTTCTATCGCCCTCACCATATCGGCGACGCCGATGCCTCTGCCGTACTCGCCGTATTCCACGAACTGCGGGAAGACCCTCCACTCGCTGTCCTTGAAGCGGCGGATCAGAACGTCGCCCTTGTACTGATTGGGATCGGGGATCACCATCGTCCCCTTCGTTCCGAAGACCTCGATGTGAGGCTGACGGGTCGCCCATATATCAAATGAATTGACAAACGTCGCGATTATGCCGCTCTTGAACGTGAGTGCGGTGCTGACGTATGTCGGGACTTCGACGTCGATCTTCTCGCCGCGTCGCGGAGCGACCTTTATCGTGCGCTGATCCCAGGTCATTCGCGAGGCGGCGAAGACGCTCTCCACCGGACCGAGCAGGCTCACGAAGATGTTGAGATAGTAGGGCGCCATATCCATCATCGGACCCGCGCCCTTCTTGTAGAAGAAATCCGAATCGGGACGCCAGTATTCGTTGCCCCTCATCGCGCAGATCGCGTTGACTCCGACGGGCTCGCCGATCCAGTCGTCCTCGAGCGCCTTTTTGGCTGTCTGCGCGGGCGCGCTCAGAAACGAGTCGGGGGCGCAGCCCGCTCTCAGCGAACGCTTTGCGGCGACCTCCATTATGTGCCTCATCCCCTCGCGGCTCGTCGCGAAGGGCTTCTCGGAATAGACGTGCTTGCCCGCTTCGAGAGCGTGCACGCTGACCTCCTCGTGAACTTTCGGCACGGTGAGATTGATGATGAGATCGACCTCGGGATCGTTATAGACCGTTTCGGGATCGCCGAACTTTTTTATGCCGTACTTTTCCGCGCGCTCCGCCGCCTTTTCGACGACGATGTCTCCCAGAGAAGTGATCTCGAACCAGTCGGAATAGGCGCTCTGAGCGAATCTGAGATAGTGGTTTGATATCGCTCCGCAGCCGATGATGCCGACCTTATACTTTCTGAATCCGTTCATTTTTATTTTTCTCCTTCCCTGTCGATGGCGGTAAGATAATCATAGCTTTTTTTCGCGAGAAGGCGGATCGCCTCGAAATCGTCTCCGCCCTCGGTCTCGACCGAAACGGCGCCGGTGTAACCCGTGTCGCGCAAAAACTCCACGCAGCCCTTCACGTTGACAAGTCCCTCGCCGAGCGCGACGCAGTTCTTCGCGGCGTCGATGTCCTTCGCGTGGCAGTGGATCACGCGCTCACGGATCCCTTTCAGGACTTCAAGCTCGTTTTCGCCCTCTCCGGCCTCCTTCCAGCCCGACTTGCCGTTTCCGCTCTCGACGTAGGACGAGCGGAAAATGTTGCAGGCGTCGTAATTGACGCCGAGAACGCTTTCGTCGCCGATCGTGAGGATCTTTTTCAGACCCTCAGAGGTCAGGGAAAAGGCGCCGTGGGGCTCTATCGCCACCTTCACTCCGAGCTTCTTCGCCTCCTCGAGGATCGCTCCGAGGCGTTCGGAGAGGACGGCGAAGGCATCGTGATCGCTCATGTCCTTCGGCTTGTGTCCGTCGCCGGTGTGCACGATCTTTATGCCCGCGGCGGCCGCCCACTGAACGCTCAATATCCCCGACGCGACGCTCGCCGGGTTTGCTGATATGTTGCCGTTCAGCGACCAAAGGCCCGTGATCTCTTTGAATCCGAGCTTGTTTTTCAGTTTCACGAGATTTTCCGGATCGTCCTTTTCGACGTTGACGTGCGGACACCACGGTCCGACAGCCTGGGTCTCGAAGTACTCAAAGCCGGCGTCTTTGATCGCCTCGAGCGCGCTTTCAAGCGAAAACTTTCTGAAAAGCACTGTCCCGCATCCGATTTTCATAAGCATTTTCCTCCCGTTAAGGTTATATTTTTTCGCCCGTTTCAGAGCGGAAGAAATGACGAAAGCCTGTATAAAAGCGGCAGAGTGACGACGCTGAGAACGGTCGTGAAAAAGGTGCAGCCCGCGGCGTAGGCTCCGTCGCCTCCGTATCGCGCCGTAAGCGCCGGAACGCTCCCGGCGGTGCAGACTCCCGCGCAGACGAGCATCGCGTCAGTCAGCGCGCGGTCCCCGAAAGGCAGCGTCAGCGCGACGGCGATCACTGGAGACAGAACGAGCCTGACGAGCGCGGCGCGGAGCATCCCCGAATCAAAAAGCAACAGTTTTTCAGAGCGCGCGAGGCTCATCCCGAGCCCGATCATCGCGAGCGGAGTGCAAAGAGCCGACAGAAGCGAGCTGTATGTAACGACAAATCCCAGAGTCCCGGACAGTCCCGTCAGCGAGAAGAGCATCCCGAGGACCGCCGCCCAGAGAACGGGCGCCCCGGCGACAGCTTTCAGAGCCTTTTTCGGCTCCCCGACGCCGCTCATCATGAAGGTGCCGAGGGTCAGATATATGACAGTGGATACCACGTTGAAGACCGCGACGCAAAGCTTCACCTCCGGCTGATCCGGGAAGACCGCCGCCGCCAGAGGGATCCCGAAAAAGCCGCAGTTCGGGAATACCGAGCACACTCTCAAAACGCGCCTTTTCTTTTCCGGGCCGCCATTCGGGAAAACGAAGCCAGTGACGAAGAACAGGAGAACCGCGAGAACGGCGGGGATGGCGGCGGACGCCGCGAGCGGCAGAACGCCGAAGGAGGCGGGTACGGGATCGCAGAGCGAGAAGAAGACGAGAGCGGGCATAGCGGCGTACTGCAGGATCAGCCCCACCGAAGCGCCGCCCGATTCCTTTTCAAAGAAGCGTCCGAGGATAAATCCCGGGACCGTCAGCGCGGCAAAGAGAAAAGCCGTGCCGAGCATGGACAAAAAAGCGGGTGAAAAAAACAAAACGAGAACTCCTTTCTTTGTCCTGACGGCTTAATTCTATCACCGCCGCCCCGCCGCGTCAATGGCATAAAGGGACCTAAAAGAACTTTTTTGCGTCCGAAACGGACTTTTTTGACCCGAAATCTTGAATCGGGATTAGCCAGGTGCTATACTTTATAAAAAAACGGAGAAGAAAAATGTCCGAAGCCTCGTATATGCTGAAAAACCCCCTCTCCTTCAAGCTCAATGAAGTATCCGTCGACGTTCTCAGGGCGAAGCTCGTGAAGGGCGAGAACGAGAGCCTTCTGACCCGTCGCGCGAAGCACAGCTTCTTCGAGCTCGAATACGCCCGCACCGGGACCGTCGTCATGGAGCTGAAGGACAGGGAGATCCTGACCGTCCCCCAGGGCTGTTTCGCGCTGATACCGCCCGACGAATACCATCAGGTGATCGAGGACGCCGACACCGGAGAAAGGTTCATCACGGCGTTTTCCGTCCAGCCGCTTTCGGACTTCGCGCCCCAGAGCGCCTTCCCCGCGATCCACACCGCCTCTCCCGCCTGCAGGGCGCTGCTCGATCTCATCATCGGCTGCGGGACGCCGGGCTTTTCAAAAGCCCTCCCCGAAAGGGCTCTCTTCGAGGCGTTCACCGCGGAGCTTATGGCGATCTGCGACGCAGACCGACCCGCCGTTCCGCCCAAAAAGCGCACTCCCCTCCCGACGAGGACGAAAATGATCTCAGAACAGATAAAAAACTGCGGCGGCATCGGTCTCGGCGCAAAGGAACTCGCCGCAAGGCTCGGGATCACGCCGCGCCACCTGAACAGGATCGCCGTGAAGGCCTGCGGGACGACCGTCGGGGAAATGATAGAAAAAGAAAAACAAAAGCGCGTCGAAACGCTCTTAGCCTCGACGCGCCTCTCGCTGAAGGAAATCGCCTCTCTCTGCGGCTTCTCCGATCAGTACGCGATGAACAGGTTTTTCCGCCGCCGGACGGGAGTCACGCTTTCTCAGTTCCGCCTCAAAAACCCCGACGGACCCAAAAAGAGAAAATAACAAAAAGGCTCCGAAGTTCGGCGCGGCGTTATGGCGTTATAAGGTAGTTTTTTGAATGATTATTTTCGCGCCGAAAATGAAGACGCCCGCAAGCGGGCTGAAGAAGAAATGAAGACGCTCCTTCGGAGCTGATTAAAAAACGCGGGCGTCTTCGCTTCATTAGTGAGCGCCGGGGTGCGAACGTCTTCATTAGGGCGTCAGCCCGTCTTCATTAGTGAGCGAAGCGAACGTCTTCATTATACCGAATGAAGACAAAAAGCAGACTGATTTCAGCCTGCTTTTTTAATTGCACACTTACTCGCCGCATGGACTTGCGGCGAAAAACCGCCTTATTACGCTCGGGCATTGCGAGCCCCGGTTTTTTTATTCCGCGGCGATCTCGCTGAGGAGCACTTCCCTGCCGCCCTCCTCGCGGCTGCGTATGCCGCCGATGACAAGCTTCATAAGCTCCACCGTCTCGTCAAACGGGAACGGTTCTTCGCCCGTACGCAGCCAATGCACGAAGAGGTCGAGCTGCTTTTTGAATGCGTAATAAGAGTCCGCCGACGTGAGATGCACCGTGCCCATCGAGCCCAGTACCACCATCCCGCAGCTCATCATGCCTATGCCCTGGATGATATTGACGTTGCAGCCGCTTTCGTGCCTGATGTGCACGACCGTGTTCTCGTAAGTGCCGGTGTTGCGAACCGATACAAAGCCTCTGCCGAGCAGCGGATACATCGCCTCCAGCGCGTGGATGCCGTACGTCTCGTATTTTTTCGCCATTGTCGAGAGAATATAGCGTATCTCGCCGAGTTCGTAATGGTTCTTATAAAACGGCTCGTAAGTCTTCGCATAGCGCATACAGGACGAGGAAATAAACTTCGCGCCCTCTCTGCGCCACTTTACGAAGGTACGCAGGTCCTCCTCGCTGTTGACCAGCGGCTTGTCTATGAACATCGGTATGCCCGCCTCGACGAAGGGACGGCAGCGCTCGACGTGCTCGCCGCCTATGTCGGTCGCCACAATGACGGCGTCGACGCTGCCTATCATTTCGGTCGGATCGTCGTATACCGTCGGGATGCGCGCGGCTTTGGCGATATGCTCCGCTTCGTCGCGGCCGGCAAAGCCGGTACAGCAGACGCAGGTGATATGCGCGCCGGGTATGCCGAGCGTCTCGGGCGGCTGTTTTTCAAGGTAGCGCGGTATCACGGGAAAGCCGCAGCTCTCCATCTCTTCGTGATTGTAGCCGTTGAACATGGCGCTCCATGAATAGGGGTGGCCGTTGCCCTCGGTCATACCGAGGATGCCTATTTTTAATTCTTTGTCTCCGAGCGGAAAATCCATTTTACTTTTCTCCTGAACGATTAATTCTGCGGCTTGGGGCGGGACAGCACTTTCATGATCTCGGGGATATCCACCGAGGAAAATTCCGATCTCAGCCGTTCCGTAACGGCGTCGGAAAGAGTCGGCGCGTCAAAATACGAGATATTCTCGCGCACCTGTTCGGGCGCGTCGGCGCCAAGCACCAGACTGGAAACGCCGTCGCAGTCCCGCATGAACGCGATAGCGAGCTGCGCGACGCTCATGCCCTCCGACCGTGCGATCTCGCGGATAAGCCGGATTTTCGGCACTGCGTGCTCGACGAGTATCGGGTCGCTCACCTTGTCGGGATCGAGGAAGAAGACGCCCTGCAGAAACACGCTGCGAACAAACACGGTATACCCCGCGTCTTTGAGACGCCGGATATACCCGCCGGCGATCAGCCGCTGGTCGAAAATGCTCATCGGGACCTGCGTTGCGGTATACTGCGGGCTGCGGAGCATTTCGTCCACGTCTTCGCCGGTATAGACGGAAACGCCCACGCTGTCGGTATAGCCGAGCTTTTGTATCTTTTCCATCGCGGCGGCGAGCGACGCGCCGTATTTGTACATATCGTTCACGTTGTGAACGAGAACGCAATTTACCTTTTTAACGCCGAATCTTTCAAGAGACCGTTCTATCGAGGCGATAACGTGCGTTTCGATATCCCGAGTGTTTTCGTCGGTGCGCGGTATCTTGGTGGTGATATAGGGAGTTTCGCCGTCCCAGGTCTTTAAAAACCTTCCGATGACTTCTTCGGAATTCCCGTAAGCGGGCGAGGTGTCCAGCGACGCGGCGCCGTTTTCGAAGGCGGCGCGCAGCATAGCAAAGCTCTTTTGCTCGTCCGGCTTGCCTCCCTCGTTGGCGATCCCGTAGTTCATCCCGAGCTGTACGGTGCCGATAGTCATCGCGGGCAGCTTTTTGCCCGTAACAGTTATGCTTTTCATTTTTTCTCCTTACAGCTTCGCGATATCTCTGCCCGAGACACTTTTTGCATTCTCCGAAAAAACTCTTGTGAGAGCACCGACGTCGGAACTGACGTTTATAAAGGTATATCCCATTTCGACGAGCGAGTCGAAGTTGGCGGCGCTTCCCACGGTGCCCGCGAACTTGCCGTGCTTTCTGGCGGTCGCGGCGACAAGACGCCGGACTCTGTCGATCTCGGGGCTGCTGCCGTCCGGCGAGCCGATGCCCTGACTGAAATCGGCGGGTCCGAAGAATATCATGTCAAGCCCCGGCAGCGCGCAGATCTCTTCCAGCTCGCCGAGCGGCTCCGGGTCTTCGATCTGCACCACGGTGAACCGCTCCTCATTCGCCTCGCGCATATAATCGAGAGCGTTTACAAGACAGTACTTGCCGTCGGCGTTGCCGCCGTCGATCGGTCTGCGGCCGACCGGGTGGAATTTTGTGAAATAGACTATCTTTTTTGCTTCTTCAAGACTCATAAGATGCGGCACCATCACGCCGGAGGAATCCGCCTCGAGCGGGCGGCAGATATCGCTGTAGCAGCCCTTGGAGACGCGTGTAAGCACGTCGGTGTCGTAGTTTTTCGCGGCGCGGACCGCCCCCTCGACGCACGCCATGGAATTGGGAACGTGCTCAAGGTCGATCCACACGCAGTCGAACCCGCACATCGCAGCGATCTCCGCGGCGCGGGGATCTGAAAGATTGAGCTTTACGCAGGTCGCTACTTTGCCCGCCCGCATCTGCCGGAGCACCCGGCTCTTTCTCATGTGATACATGTTTTTTCTCCTTATTTTACAGAGTATCCGCCGTCCACGGGGATGACGGCGCCGGTGACGTAGCTCGACGCGTCTGACGCCAGATAGACCACTATCCCCTTTACGTCGTCGTTATTTGCAAGTCTTCCGAGACACGTCGCTTTGCTGTACGCCTCTACAAAGGCGGGATGCTGATCGTTGAAGCAGCCGCCCAACGCCAGGCAGTTGCAGCGGACGCCGAACTGACCGTAATAGGTTGCGAAAAAGCGAGTTATCTGGTGCATGGCGCCCTTGTGATAGAAATAATCGGCTCCGCCCCAGCCGCCCATGGCGCCGCCTGTGCCTTCATACAGAGCGGGGTTTTTACCGAGATTGCCCATATACGAGCCGATGTTGATGATCGAACCCGACCCGCGTTTTTCCATGTTTTCACCGAACGCCCGCGTAACGGCGTAAAGTCCCGTGCCGTTGACGATGAGACTCTTGGTAAAGCCGTCCAGATCCCCGTAAAAGCCGCCGGTGAACAGTCCGCGCTGGACCGAGTTGTTGACGAGTACGTCCACCTTTCCGTACGCTTCGATCACGCGGTCGCGGAACGCCAGCACGCTCTTTTCGTCGCTCTGGTCATAGCAGTCGCCGCGGACGTCAAGTCCTCTTTCGCGCAACTCAGCTGCATACGTCTCGTTCTTTTCCAGCGTCCTTGACGCGGTTATCACCGTCGCGCCGGCGTCCGCCAGCGCCGCGGTCATTTTTCATCCGTAAAGACCGTAACCGCCTGTTATGACCGCCACCTTGCCTTTAAGAGACAACTGTTCCATCACGTTCATATAATAACGCCTCCGTTTCTACAATTATACTTTAATTATACTTTTTCCGTTTTTGTCTTTCAAGCGTTTTTTTTGCCAAATATTATGGCAGTTAAGAATAATAAAAGCACTTGAAACATCCGGAAAAACGAGTTATAATGCAAATATGACCGACGGTTTTCAAAATATGCCGGTTGGAGGCGCTTATTAATTATGGACAAAGAAAGAACTCTGACGACGCTCGACCTTTCAGGCACCGATATCGTAATTGCTTCTAAGAATCACGTTGTTCTCCAGGCGTCAAAGGGGCATCATATCCATCCCGTGCCGGAGCTGCATGTCTGTCTTTCGGGGGCGGGCACTCTTGTCACTTCCGACGAGAGCGTCGTCCTGCGCAGGGGCGACTGCGTGCTGATCGGACCTAACGCCGCACATCACTTTGAGGTGGAGCAAAATACCTCCATGGCGCGGTTGGAAGCAACGCTGCATATCGACCGTCACGCGGTGCTGCCGGACGGGTACAGGTGGCTGTGGCAGGAGAATACCGTAAAGATATGGAAGCCGGAGGAGCCGTTTTTTTCACTCGCTCAGCTTATTGCGAGCGAGACTCTGAACAGGGACTTTGATTACGAGAACGTTATAAGCAACAGTTATTATCTGCTGTTTACGCTTCTTGCGCGTATGTCGGGCGACGCGTCAGGCGTGCGGGCCGCCGCGGCTGAAAAATGGGATAAGTCCGCAAAGGATCGGTACACGCGGGACAGTATCGACAGTTTCCTGCTTCTTAATTACGGGAGCGATATAACGCTTTCCGATCTTGCCGGATACATCCACGTCAGCGCGCGTCACGCGCACCGGCTCGTGATAAAGCATACCGGACAGACCTTCAAGCAGTATCTTGTCTATATCCGGATGTCTAACGCAAAGCATCTTTTGCAGACCACCAATCTGCCGGTGTATGAGATCGCGGAAAAGGTCGGCTATAATTACAGCGGCAATTTCTGCAAAGCTTTTTATCAGAACACTTGTATGACGCCGAAAGATTACCGCGAATGGATCCGTCAGCTGGACGTATAAAAACGGTGTTTTGCCGTCGGGCAAAATATATCGCTTTTGCGGAAAACTGCATAAAAACCGGCTGAGATAAGGATTTTGTTCCTTCCTCAGCCGGTATTACTTTATCTGTCCTTAAGAGTGCCGTGCATTTCAGCCTGCTTTTTTAATTGCACACTTACTCGCCGCATGGACTTGCGGAGAAAAACCGCCTTATGACGCTCGGGCGTTTTCCGGAGCACTTTTTATTATCGCGGGTATGAAAATCAGCCTCTCATGTTGTAGTCGGCGCAGATGAGGTTGGTCGCCTTGAAGAGCTTGTGCAGATAGATGAACGGGCAGACGAGGGTGAAGGAAAGGAGGAAATAGAAGATCCAGAAATCCGCGGCGCTCACGGAATATCCGACTCCGCGGCGGGCGCATTCGTTTCCGATGCGGTTGGAGATCTTGTGGAACCAGACGAAGACCGCGATGCCTAAGGTGATCGGTCCGATCAGGAACATAAGCAGGCAGAAGTGCATCGTCTTCTTGCCGTCGTAGCGGGAAGCGGCGATGTTGATGGATTCGGAGATCGACGAGAAAGCCACGATGGCATAGATCCCGAATGTGATGATGGTCAGAAGGATGAACTTCAGGATGCCCCTGGAGGTGTTGAGCTGGCGTGCGGGCGGCGCGGAATACGGTTGCTGGATGTAGATCTCCTGGACCTGGGGCTGGCCGTAGGGCTGCTGATACTGCTGCTGGCCGTAAGGCTGCTGATACTGAGCCTGACCGTAGGGCTGCTGATACTGCTGCTGATATTGCTGCTGCTGATACTGCTGCTGAGCGAGATTTGCGCCGCAGACCGTGCAGAAGTTTGCTCCGTCTGGAAGCACTGAGTTGCAATTCGGACAGTTCATTTTGTTCCTCCGTGAATTTTTTATTTACATAACGAAGCCCTTTTTTGGCCCCGGAACGCATTTATTTGTTCGGCTTTCAGTCACGCCGGGCCTTTCCCGGACAGAAAAACTATTGCCGGATATTCTGACTCTGCGCGTTCTCAGCCTGCTGACAGGGCGGCGCGAAAGCCTGAGGGCTTTCCGGCTGAGCGGGCGGAGCCCACTGAGGCTGAGAGAACGCGGGATCGGATTGCGGCTCGGCAAACGCGGGATCGGATTGCGGCTGAGAATGTAAAAGCGCGATCTTTCTGTTTATCTGAGAGAGCCCGATGCTTATAAGCACGAGCATGACCGCCCACGACACGACCGTCAGAAGGATCTGGATGAAATAGATCTCGTTCAGGAACATGATCGGCATATCCCAGATCGCGTGGAGCACGACCGGGATCCAGACGAGCTTCCAGAATTTGGGCGAAGAGAAGGTCTGACCCGAAAGCTTCTGATCCCCTTTCGCGCTCATGAGGGCAAAGCCCTCTATCGCCGCCCAGACGATGTGTCCGCCGGGAGCCAAAAAGCCGCGCAGGAAGATGACGCTGATCATCGTGTCGTACCCGGATGCCGCCCAGTTCACAAGAGCGTAGCCCGCGGATTCAAAAGCCGCGAATCCCGCTCCGACGGCGGCGCCGATGAGAAGACCGTTGAGAAGATAGTCGGATTCCTTTTCGCGGTAGATCAGAGCCGCGACGATGAGCATTTTCCCCGCTTCCTCGATGACGCCGACCGCGATCGCGCCGCCGAAATCGAGCTGATTGACCGGGAAGATCTCGAAGATCAGAAGAGAGAGCAGAAGCGACGCGCAGCCGCCGATCAGAAACAGCCTTACCATTTTTATAAAGCTGATGTTCTGCGGGACGTTCATTTCAAAGAACAGCACAAGAAGCGAGATCGGCACCATGAAAGAGCCTAAGAATATGACTCCGGGCAGGGTGTTGATGTTGTTCAGAGACGCCGTGCAGACGTATAGGATGACGAAGGCGCCGAGGAGCAGAAGAAAGATGCGCGAATAGAGCCAGGGCTTTTTCCACTCGGCGTTCAGCGAGCCAAGAGACGGAGTAGTGACGGATGTGCCGCGGATGAAGATCCGGTCGGTCTCCTCGCTCGAGTGCTTCTTGAAAACGTCCGAGAAAAGATCGCCGAGCTTGAATTTTTCGGTGCTTTTGTCACCGACGAGATCCTCGATCTTGTGATTGATCTTTTCCATGAAGCTGCCGTTCGCCGCGCCGGGAACAGCCTGATTCTGCTGACCCGCGGGAGCGCCCGGAGCCGCCTGATACGCCTGTCCGGGAGCCGCCTGATACTGTCCCGCGCCGGAAGCCGCCCGATCCGCCGCGAGCGGAGCGCCGCACTTCGGGCAGAACTGAGCGCCGTCCGGACATTGAGTCCCGCAAACGCTGCAATACATCAAAAATCCACCTCTTTACGGACTGTTTTTATAAATTATATGACCAAATTCGCGTTTTGTCAATACCTGCCGTTTTCCGCTCTCTCAGCTCAACTCTATCTGCGGGATCTCCATGCTCCGGCTGCATCCTCTGACAAGCGATCCCACGGTTTCGGGATCGGTGTCGGGATAAAGCGTCGCGCACCAGGTATAGACGCCGCGGTCGCCGCCGTAGAAAGTGATCCGGGAGAACGAAAAGCCGGATGAAAGGATATACTCAAAATAATTTTTTGTCTTCGCGGAGAAATCCGCGGCGCCCGTCAGCGAGGTCTTGAAGCCGATCTCAAAGACCGCGTGAGAGCGGATCCACTCCGGCGCGGCGCCGAAGCTGCCGGAAAAGCTCTCCTGATCCGAAGCCCCGACGTCGAGAGACGGGCAGGCGATATAAAGGTCCTCCGAAACAAAATCCGATCTTATAAGCTTGACAAGCTCGCCCTGCACTCTGTCCCTCCCGGCGAGGGTGAAGCTCTCGAAAAAGCCGTCGGCGATCCCGCCGTCCTTTTGGGCAAGCTCGGCCTCCGCGGGCGCGTCGGCGTCGCCGAAGCCGACCGTCGCGATATAGCCCCCGTCCGGGCGGGAATAGACGACTTTCAGCGAGCGGAATGTCTGATCGGGATATTTGTTTGCGAGATATTTTTCAAATCTTTCCCCTGCCGCAAGGTTGTCCCGGGGCGTGCCGTACCAGAAGAGCCTGATCGCCGGCGCGGCGAGCAGCAGAACGACGGCGCAGACCGCCAAAAGCACCTTATGAAGAGCCTTTTTTGCTCTGAACGCCTTCGCCGCCAGCCTTACTCCCCAGAACGCCGCGGTCACGCCGAGAAAAGCGCTGACGCCGAGTAGCGCGCTTTTTGTAAGCCCGAGGGAAGAGATGACGCCCGAAAAGAACGCCGAAACGAATCCCAGCGCCGCCGCGGGAAGCGGTTTGAAGCACAAGAGCGCCGCCGCCGCGCCAAACAGCGTCAGAAGAGGAAGCGTCGTGAGAAAGCCGCTCCCGGGCGAGAGAAGAGAAGATCCCCAGAAGACGAGAAGGATCATCCCCGAGACCCTCAACAGATATACTATCGGCGCCTTTTTGCCGTCCGGGGCTTTTGGAGAGGTATCTGAAACGACGGCTTTGTCAGGATTCACACGAACACCTCCGAAAAGAATTTGTTCTTTGCGTTTTAAGTATATCATTGTCGGATAATGAAGTAAAGGGCAGAATGTTAATTTTTTGTTGCCTTAATTGTCTTTGAACGCGATAATTTTTTACAATATCTTCTTTATATACGCCCGAAACTCTCTTGACACGCGCAAGGGATTTGTGATAGAATGTTTCATCGGTAAAGAAATTTCCGGGCGATCCCGGGATTTTTGCCCCGAAAAACCCGGCGCGGCGCCGACGGGCGAACACGCCGGAAAGGAACGAAGATGCACCAGACCGCCCCCAAAAGACAGATAAAGGATCTCGCGGATCTTGTAAAGTCCGCGGCGGAGCTATACGGCGACAGGGATTATCTCAGATACCGGCGTTCCGGCGCCGATATGACGCTGAGTTTTTCAGGTCTTGCCGACAAGGTCAATAAGATCGGGACCGCGATGTGCGAGATGTCATGCCGCACGGTCGCCGTCATCGGCGAGACCTCGCCCGAGTGGATCGTCACCTATCTTGCCGCGGTGAACGGCGGCAGGATCATCGTCCCGCTCGACAGAGAACTCGCCCCCGATCAGATCGCGGGATTTGTAAGCAGGGCGCAGGTCGACGCGGTCTTCTGCTCCGCTTCATACGAAAAGATCTTCACTCCCGAAGCCTGCCCGGATCTGAAATTTGTCGCCGTCTGGGGAAAGCCCGACGAAGAGATAGAGACCGACGTGAAGATCCCCGCCGACAAGCCCCTCGCCCAGAGGGACCTTCTCTGGGACGGCATCGAAGAAAGAGGCGAGTATCTTCTTTCTCAGGGCAGCACGGAGTTTTCGGATCACATTATAGATATGGACGCGCTCTGCGCGATCATCTTTACCTCCGGCACCACCGGGACGAGCAAGGGCGTCATGCTCAACCAGAGGGCTCTGACCGCCGCGGTGAACGCGTCCCACGCGAGGACCGACTTCACCGCCGACGACGTCATCATGAGCGTCCTGCCGATCCACCACACCTACGAAATGACCTGCGGCATCCTCACTCCGATCCTTATCGGCTGCACGGTCTGCATCAACGACAGCCTCAAATACGTCTTAAGGAACCTCAACTACTACAAGCCGACGGGCCTCGTGCTCGTGCCGCTGTTCATCAACACGATCTACAAGAAGATCTGGGACACCGCCGCAAAGAGCGGGCTCGACAAGAAGCTGAAATTCGGGCTGAGCGTCAGCTCGAAGCTGAGAAAGATAAAGATCGACGTCAGGAAGCGCCTGTTCAAGAGCGTGATCGACGGCTTCGGCGGCAGGCTGAAGCTGATCGTCTGCGGAGGCGCCGCGCTGAACCCCGAAATGGTCAAAAACTTCGGCGATCTCGGGATCGATCTCTGCCAGGGCTACGGCATAACAGAGTGCGCCCCGCTGATCTCCGTCGCTCCCTCCGGGACGAAGAAGATCGCCAGCGTCGGACCGCCCGTGCCGGGACTGGAAGTGATGATCGACCGCGAAAACCCCGAGGACGAGACCGGGGAGATCATGGTCCGCGGCGACAACGTGATGATGGGATACTATCAGGACGAAGAGGCGACCGCCCAGGCGATAGTCGACGGCTGGTTCGCGACCGGAGACTACGGCTACATCGACGAGGACGGATATATCTACGTCACCGGCAGGAAGAAGAACGTTATCGTTCTGGAAAACGGCAAGAACGTCTTCCCCGAGGAAATAGAAAGCTATCTCGAAAAAATAGATCTTGTCGCCGAGTGCGCCGTCGTCGGCAGGCTCCGCGACGACGGGGAGACGGTCAAGATCACCGCGATCATTTTCCCGGATCAGGCCGTCTGCGCCGAAAAAGGGCTCTTCGAGCCCGCGGACGTCGCCGCCGCGCTGAAGGCCGAAGTCGCCCAACTCAACAAGAAACTGCCCGCGTTCAAGCAGATCCGCGGGATAGAGCTCAGAAAGACCGAATTTGACAAAACCACCTCTCACAAAATAAAAAGACATACGATCAACTAAGGAGTCATTTAAAATGTTTGAAGACCTGAAATCGATTCTATCCGAGGAGCTCGACGTTCCCGAGGATCAGATCACCCCGGACGCCGAGTTCGTCAACGACCTCAAACTCAATTCTCTCGAGATCGCAGACCTCGTCGTTCTGTGCGAGGAAAGGTTCGGCGTCACCATCGACGAGCAGGACCTTCACAGTCTGATCTGCGTCGAGGATCTTGTGGAATATATCGAAAACAAAAACGAATGAACCGCCTCAACGTGGTCCTCGTTGAGCCGGAGATCCCGCAGAACACGGGAAACATCTCACGCACCTGCGCCGCGACCGGCACCGCGCTGCACCTCATCCGTCCGCTCGGCTTCGAACTGAGCGACAGATACTTAAAGCGCGCCGGACTCGACTACTGGCAGTATCTCGACTTGAGCGTATACGATTCTCTCGACGAGTTTTTTTCAAAAAACGAGGGGGAATTCTGGTTTTTCACGACCAAGGCACGGAGAGCGTACACCGAGGCGCATTTTGAGGGGAACACGTATCTCTTTTTCGGGAAGGAGACCGCCGGTCTGCCGGAATCGCTTTTGAAGTCTTCGCCGGACCGCTGTCTGAGATTCCCGATGCTCGAGAGGATCAGAAGCCTCAACCTTTCAAATTCCGCGGCGATCGCCGTCTACGAGGCTCTGCGCCAGTGGGATTTCGAGGGGCTCGAGACAAACGGCGTTTTCCCGCGGTGAGCGGGATAAGGAAAAACCGAAAAGATATTATAAACGAAACGCTTCCGGCGCGGAGTCTGAGACTCCGCGCCGGGTTTTTTTCGCTTTTTTGAGCGCTTTTCAGCCGGGGAAATCAACGGTTATTGTAACGGTGTCCCCTCATCAGTCTGCGCGCACACCCCGCCGCCGCTTTCGGCGACGGCGAGGGAGACGGAGAGTAAATAGGCGGCGGTGTCCCCTCTTTGTCATCCTGAGCGAAGCGAAGGATCTCTCTCCTCAGAATGACAGAGCAGAGCGGAGGCGAAATATGAACCTGCGATCCGCCGCATACTTTTCACCCCGAATACAAAACGGGCATAAACTGATAAAAAAGCTTTATAAGGAGTGAAACAATGTCAGCAAAGCTGGTTATTCTCGTCACGGAAGCGGCGTTCGCGCTGCCGGTCAGCGAATGTACGCTGAGCGTGGCGGACAAGGACGGAAGGATCCTCCACGAGGAGGCGCTCGGCGCGGCGAGCGCGGGCAGGAGCTCGGAGATCGATCTGCCCACTCCCGACAACGCGAATTCTCTCGAGCCGGAGCCGCTTGCGCCGAGACCCTACTCGGAATTCAACGTCACCGTAAAGAGCCCCGGATGCTACAACGTGAAGATCGAGGGCGTCCAGATGTTCTCCCGGATCTCCTCCACGCTTCCCGTGCAGATGATCCCCCTGCCCGACGCCGGAGCGGATCCCGACAGTTTTGAGCCTCTGGTCTATCCGATCGGCGAGAACGCCCTTCTAAACGACGACAAGACCGAAGACAGAGAGCCCGCCTCGGACTCGCCGTTCCCGTCGGTGCCGACGATCCTCAGCTCGGTCTACATCCCCTCGCGCGTGAGGGTGCACCTCGGCAAACCCGGAACGAACGCGCAGACGGTCTCGGTGAGCTTCCCCTACTACATCAAGAACGTCGCCTCGAGCGAGATCTATCCTACCTGGCCCGAGGAATCGCTGAAAGCGAACATCCACGCGCAGGTCTCTCTCGTCCTCAACCGCTTCTTCACAGAATGGTATCCCTCCCGCGGCTACGACTACGATATCACAAACTCCACCGCCTACGATCAGTATTTCGTCTACGGCAGGAACATCTTCGACAACGTCTCGCGCCTCGTCGACGAGATCTTCCGGATCTATATAAAGCGCCCGGACAGGATCGAGCCGCTCTTCGCCGAATACTGCAACGGCTCGACAGTGAGCTGCGCCGGGATGAGCCAGTGGGGCACGGTCTCCCTCGCGCAGGACGGTCTGACGGCGCCCGACATCCTCGACTTCTACTACGGCAACGTGAGCCTCGTGACCGCCGACGACATCAGGGAGTACGAGGCGAGCTATCCCGGCTCTCCGCTCAGGCGCGGCGACGCGGGCAACGACGTCACGACGATCCAGCAGCAGCTCGACCGCATCGCGATAAACTACCCCGTGATCCCGGTAGTTGAAGTCGACGGCGTCTTCGGGAGCGACACCGAAAAGCAGGTGAAGGAGTTCCAGCGGATCTTCTCGCTGACCCCCGACGGCGTCGTCGGCAGGGTGACCTGGAACCGCATCTCCTACGTCTACAGCTCCGTGAAGAAGCTCGCCGAACTCAACAGCGAGGGGCAGAGGGAAAACTACGACACGACAGAATACCCCGGCGTCCCGCTCGCAAGGGGCTCCAAGGGGAACGAGGTCCAGCAGATCCAGTTCTATCTGTCGCGGATCGCGCTTTTCAATCCCTTCATCCCCGCGCCGTCCATAGACGGGATCTATCTTTCCGGCACGGAGCAGTCGGTTCTGGCATTCCAGAACTACTACGGTCTCGAACAGGACGGGATAGTCGGGGAACAGACCTGGAACAGGATCGTCTCCGTGTATCTCAACACTCCCGGAGGCGCCGATCCCGACGGACCCGACTCCACGAAGCCCTATCCCGGCGCTCCGCTGAAAACAGGCTCGAAGGGCGACAACGTCGTCTACGTCCAGCAGTCCCTCGACAGGATCGCGCCGGTCTTCTTGACCGTCCCCGCAGTCGCCGCCGACGGCGACTTCGGCAGGCTCACCGCGTCCGCCGTCAGAAGCTTCCAGGAGCTTTTCGGTCTGAGCGCGGACGGGATCGTCGGCAGGGCGACCTGGAACAAGCTCAACGAAGTGAGGGAAGCCGTCGAGAACGGCTGCCTCTTCAGTTCTCCCGCCGCCCCGGACCTCAAGAGCTATCCCGGGTACGTGATCTATATCGGCTCGGCGGGCTCGCAGGTGACCTATATCCAGAAGGCCCTCAACGCGATCGCCTCGGCGATGCCGTATCTGCCGCGCATCAGCGAAGACGGCAAGTTCGGCAGGAGCACCTACAACGCGGTGAAGAAACTGCAGTCTCTCTTCGGGCTGGCTTCCGACGGCAGCGTCGGAAACGACACCTGGACGCTGATAAACAGGCTCTATTCCGCGGTGAAAGCAGGCTGCGTCACTCCGGCGGCAAGAGAAACTCTCGCATTATCCGAAGCCGTCCCCGAAAAAGCCGTCCCGCTCTCGGAGCGCTTCAGACTCGGCAGCTTCGGGAAGGAAGTGGCGGATTTCAAGCGCGAAGTCTATCTGAAAACCGGCATAAAGCTCCCCGAGGGTATGCTCTACGGCACGAAAAGCCGCAAGCTCCTGAGGGATTACGAAAAGAAAAATTCTTAAACTCTATATAAAACACGCCCCCGCATTCCGACAGAGCGCCGGTCTGCGGGGGCGCAGAATTATGCCCTCAAAACGCCTCAGATAAAAAATCTCACGTTCAAATCGATCCCGTACGTATCCCGCAGACCGAAGATCCTTTCGTCGACCGTCCTTTCATAGCGGCAGAGGCTGTAATAACGCGTCACTTTATAATCTTCGTTGCCGCAGAAAATATACATCCTTTCTCTGACCTTGATCATTTTTATCTCGTCGACGCTCACGGTCTTTTCTTCCGTTTTGTTTCTGAAAACGATCCGTTTACCGTCTGTCTCAAAAGAGTCGAAGTCGCTGACGACGTAATTCTTGTCCAAAAGAAAACCGGCGTGAAGAACAAGGGCGAAAACGCAGCAGATCACGCCCTTCCCGACGTCGCCGTCAGCGATCACGAGCGCGCCCGCCGCCAGCAGCAGGATCATGAACAACGCCTCGAA
Organism: Clostridia bacterium; assembly: GCA_017453605.1. GTDB lineage: Bacteria > Bacillota > Clostridia > Oscillospirales > SIG627 > SIG685. The sequence continues at coordinate 6,710 of JAFTEP010000233.1, read as the reverse complement.
GACGGCTTTGATCTTATAGCGTTTTTTGATTTTTTCCGACATATTCCGCTTCCTTTTTCAAGCTTAAAAACCGCCCGCGTCAGTCCCCCGTCCTCTCGCCGGACAGCTGGGCGACGGCGTGGCTTCTTTTGCCGTAAACGACTGTGCCGTTATACAGGCCCTCTTCTGTTCGATCTGTCGCGTCGAGCTTTATCTCTTTCCCGGATCCGTCGTAAATGATGACGGTGCCTGAATTATACTTTCCGCGTATACGTTTGTATTCGCCGACGTAGGTTATATAGTCTCTGTTTTGCATATCAAGATACAAGTCTGAAGATTTTACGCCCGTAATCGCGGTCAGGATCAAAATGACTGACGTAGCCGCCGCAAAAAAGATCCACATTTTTTTAAGATCTTTATAGTATCTTTTAAGCTGTTTTGCGTTGAATTTTTGAAGTTTTTCTTTGCTCGGAGCGTCCTCTTTCCAGGACTTGTATACTGATCTGTAAAAAACGCATAACCAGGCGATCATACCGACAACGCATAAAGACAGAAGAAAGACCCATCTTGCAAAAATCACTTCTATTGAACAGGTCAGAATGAATCCGGTCATATCCGTTCTCCGTTTCGTTCTTGTTCTTTCGCCTGCCGATCGGGCTTTTTCAGTCCTTGAAGGTCCTTGAAAATTCGCTTTCGTCGAGAACTTCGTCCGTAATATCGGTGAAGATTACGCCGTAATCGTCGGTGAAGGAAACGGCGCGCTCAACCAAAAGAGGCGAATGGTTCTTGTGATATTCTATGACCGTCGGACCGATGCCGCTGAATTTCGAATACATGCCGGTGTATTTTTTGCCGTCGACCTCGACCGTGCGCGTCGCAGTGATAAGCGACAGGAGGATCAACGTCACCTCCGCCGCGCAGACGGGGAGAAGCGCCGCAGCGGAAATAAGGACGGCGCGCGGGTCAGAGCGCAGCGTCACAAGAACCCCGAGAACGAACGCCAGCTCGGGGGCGGTCTGGAGAACGATCGTAAAAGCCGGGCTGATCTCGATACCCGCGATCCACAGCGCGATCTTGACAAGTTCAAATACGAAAAACGCGACCGCCAAAACGAGCGCCGGTCTCTTTTTTGATTTAGCCGCCAGAAAAAGAGCAGCGAGCGCGAAAATCGGCATCAGGAAAAACAGGATATCAAAAATCAAAAGCTCCGAATACATTTTTTCGCTCCTTTTTCATTTCTTCCGACCTTCGCCGCCGACGTCGGGAAGGATCGGTTTATTTTTGAAAATCACGACGGTATGTATGACAAGCGCCGCAAGATAAATAAACGGGATCACAAGGCTCTTTTTTTGGATCAACCCTATCGCGAAAAACGCAAGACAAATAATTGTCGGCGGTATAAGACGGAGCGCGATCCATCTGCGTCTGACGCGCGGATCCGGCAAGGACGCCGCAAGAGACGAGATATAAAGCCCGGAGCTTTTTTTCACAGTCAGCGAATGAAAAGTCTCTGTGTACCCTCCCTGACCGTGAGCGACGTTCAGTTCAAGTTCCAGTCTGCCCGTATCTTCCAAAGCTCTCGCGTCAAACTCCAAAGCCGCCGCCTGGCTGTTAAAGGTCCTGAGATAATAAAAATCGTCCCTGAAAAAGCAGAAGCCGAAAAACTTTACAGGGTTTAAAAGCTGAGTCCACCATTTTGCACAAAGAAGCTCACTTTTTTCGGCGGCTCTATAACGGTGCGTCCCGGCGTCGAGTTCAACGGAGCCGTTTTGTTCTTTCCCGTCGATATAAAGCGCCGCCGATCCCGGCAGGATGACGTTCAGTTTCATTTTTTCACCGTGACCTCTTCGTACTTCGTGCCGGCGGCGTTGTCGACGGCGGCTCTCGGGAAGCGGTAGACGTAGACGGTGTATTCCGAGACTTCGCCGGAAAAATCGGCGCGCGCCCATTTCCCCGACATACCGAGATCGAACGGCGCCTTGTCGAGAGAATCCCACACGTTGTATTTCAGCGCGGAGATCTCTTTCCCGAACGAGAAAAGATATGTATATCTGTCAAGATCCATTTCGGGGAATCCCGATTCCGTCCTGATCTGAGGCAGAGCGCGGTAAGAGTCCCGGGAGGTGCCGAACAAGCCGTCTATGCTGTAAACGCAGTACCAGCCGTCGGTATCGGTCGACAGTTTTTCCGGAGATCTTATCTCGGCGACCTTCTCGGGTTTTACCGTGATATCGTACGGCCACGAATAAGGAACTAAAACGCACATGACCGCAGCCAGAACGACAGCCGCGCAGATGAGCATGACGGCGCTGAGAGAGTATCCGCGCTTGAAAAGGACGCAGATCCTCCGCAAAAACACCGCCAGCAGCACCGCCGAGACCGCGGACGCCGCCAAAAAGATCCATCCCAACTCAAAATTTGACATTTTTTCTGCTTCCTTTTTTGAGGTTTTTACCCGCGTTTTTCCTGTCGCGCCGCCGAAATGCACCGAAGAAAGCTTTTCAAAAAACTTTTTTGTATCGGCAGGGTTTTCAATCAAAGATCACAAGATAAAGCAAAGAACCGCCGGAAAGCGAATACTCTTTGACGTCTTTTGTCCCGCTCAATTCATCCGCGTCCTGTCTGTCGAAGACGACCATCCACTTTACAAATCCGGAGTCGGTGTTGGTCTGATCGAAAGCGTTTTCGTTGAACGCCGCTCCCCGCTCGAGAACGTAAGTCGTGCCCTCGAAGGCGTATTTTGAGTTTTTCATGACCATTTCCGCGACGACGATCCTCTCAGAAGTCATTTCGCCGATAAAAAGAGCCTTGTCCTCGCTTATCTTGTAAACCCCGACCGCTCTCTGAGCGCTTTGGTCGCCGCCGACGGGGCTGTGCGCCGCGTTGGAGTTATAGGCGATCATGGGATCGTCGTAGTATTTTGTCGTGAAAAAGAAGTCTTTGAAGACCACGGTGACGGACAGTACGCCCGCGGCAAACAGCAGCACGACGATTGCGGCAATTATGATACTTTTTTTCATTATATCAAGTCCTTTCCCGTCCGGTTTTTTCATCTGTCTCCAAAACGACTTTTGAGAACTTTGAAATAATGGACTTATCTCACATTTTTCGTTTTAGAGATTATACTATAAGTTCTTCCGAACTTCAATATCTGTTAGACGTATTTAGCACCGTTTTAAGGAGTTCTGATGCGGTTAGACATAATTAGCTTTCGTTTTCGCAGTTTTTCGTTAAACCGGAGGCTTTTTGTTCCCGCAACGCCTTTTTTTGATCGTTTTCTGAGAGTTTTACGCTGATCTCGGGAAGCGATCTGTCGCAGTTTGATAAATGATCCGATCCTTTGATTGATCCCCCGTCCCGCCCGCGCAGGGCGGGACGGTTTTTTGCTCGTAAAAAAAACGTTCCGGCTGATCCATAGTCGCGCTGTGGATCAGCCGGAAAAACGTTATTTCTTATCTCGCCTTCACGATCTCCGGCGCGTCGCGCGCGGCGGCGGCGATCCGTTCGGGAAAAATATCGGTTCAATACTGCACCTGCTGAGTTATCAGAAAATCCATTCGTTCAAGAAGCCTGCCCTTTCCAATGGCGTCGAGCTTGCGGAAACAGGAAACGAGCCGCGTTTCGGTCTCATCGAGAGACGAAACTGCGGCTCTTCTTTTTTCGTCCGTAAGACCGGCGAGATAGTCGAGAGAAACGCCGTACAGCTTCGCAATGCTTATCGCGATATTCAAAGGCGTCTCGCTCTCGCCGCGCTCGTATCGCCTGTACTGAGTGAGGTGCATATACAGCCTGTCGGCGACCTGCTTCTGTGTGAGATCGGCGTCCTCTCTGAGATCGCGGATACGTTGATAATTCTGCATGGCTTCCCCTTTCCGGGCATAACTCGCCCGGCATTATTATCAACAGTATTCTACAATAAAACACATCTAAGTGTTGACAATGTTCGGTAATTGTGTTATTATATGGAATAATAACACAATTTTGTGTTAATTCAAAACAGTTTTGATAAGTGAGGAAGAAAAATGAAAAAGATTTTTGTCCTGCTTCTGATTGTCCTGATGTCGCTTTGTCTTTTCGCCTGCGGCGGACAGTCGGCGAGCGCGGGGAAAAACATTCCTGATGACGCCTCGGCTCACGTTCACAGCTTCGGAGAATGGGTCGTTATAAAAGAGGCGACGTGCTCCGAGGAAGGTTCACAAGAGCGTTCATGCGAATGCGGCGAAAAGGAAACAGAAGCTATACAGAAGCTTGAACACACAGAAGGTGAATGGATCGTCGACAAAGAGGCGACGTGCACCGAAGCCGGCTCAAAACACGTCGTATGCGCCGTCTGCGGAGAATCGTTCAAGACAGAAGAGATCCCCGTAACTGAACACACCGACGGCGAATGGATCACTGACAAAGAGGCGACCTGTACCGAAGCCGGCTCAAAACACGTCGTATGCGCCGTCTGCGGAGAAACGCTGAAGACCGAGGAGATCCCTGCGAATGGCCACACAAAGGGAGAGACTGTCGCTGATAAAGAGGCGACCTGTATCACAACAGGAAACGGACACGTCGTCTGCGCCGTCTGCGGCGAGACTCTCGAGACCGTCGAGATCCCCGCAAAGGGACACACGGACGGAGACTGGAAGACCGACGTTGAGGCGACCTGCACCGATAAGGGCAGCCGTCACCTTGTCTGCGCCGTCTGCGGCGAAACGCTGAAAACTGAAGCGACCTCCGCAAAGGGACACTCCGAGGGCAGCTGGGTGATCGACAAAGAGGCGACCTGCTCCGCGGAAGGTCAGCGCCACAAGGACTGCAAGCGCTGCGGCGTGAGAATGAAGACCGAAACCATCGTCAAAACCTCGCATTCGTGGAACGCGGCGACCTGCACGACCCCGAAAACCTGCAAGGTCTGCGGCGCGACGGAAGGAAGCGCTCTCGGGCATAACTTTGTGAACGGAAAATGCTCGAGATGCGGAGAAGAGGAACAAACACAGTGGTTGTTGAAGTATTACGTCGATGAATTTGACGACTTTACTGACGAAGCATATATAATTACGTTTGTAGACGGAACATTTTCAAATTCCGCGACCACAAAGAGTTCGCTGTTTGTTCACTTTTTTATTGATAAACCATATTATAAATTAGACCACTATGATATGTATATTTCACTTTATGAGTATAGTAAATACGAAGTAAAAAACAGCTCGATCTCAAATGAATATTACTCTGTTTCAGTGAAAAGCTCAAGCGGGCAGAAGTATTATGGCTCGGCAGTAATGTTTGGCAAGGGAGACAGATTGAATATTGACGACGAAACAGAAGATATACTGCTGGAATTACTGAAAAAAGGTGAAAAGCTGACTTTCCTGATCGAAGATGACGGTCTTACAAGCTATCTGTTTACCGTGGAAGCAGGAAACTTCAATTCAGTCTTTCAAAAATTGAAATAATAGGCGACGTTTTATTATACTCCTCCCCGTCCCGCCCGCGGCAAGATCGGCAATGGCAAACGCCGCTCCCGCCTCAGACAGCGCCGTTCCGCTCTCGGAGCGCTTCAGGCTCGGCAGCTTCGGAAAAGAGATCGCGGCGTTCAAACAGGAGATCTACAAAAAGACCGGCATAAAGCTCCCAGAGGGAATGCTCTACGGTACGAAGAGCAGGAAGATCTTAAGAGAATACGAGAAGGGCAAACAAAAATGAGCTGAAAGAAAATGCCTCCCCGCCGCGGCCCGTATGAAGCGCGGCGGGGAGAAAAGACATATATCAAGATTGTCTTCAGGCTTTATTTCAGATGCTTTGCGAGCACGCTCTTGAGAGCGTCGATGCAGCGCTGGATGTGGATCTTTTCCCACGACGGATGCAAAAAGAGACTGACGGTCTCGAAGCGGAGCCTGTGAGCGACCGGGCAGTTGACCTTCGCGTAGTCTACCTGGACCTCGTCCGTGTATTCTTTTGACTCGAACGGGAAGTTCGCGCTTCCGAAGCCCCTGTGCTCGACGTACGCCTTCTCTAAATACGCTTCCGGCCACTGTATGCCGTAGCAGGGGATCTTCATCGCGAGAAGATCCTTTATGACGGTGTCCGCCTGACAGTCGAGCTTGTCAAGGTCTATCAGGATCGGATACCACCAGTAGCAGTTCTTTCTCTCGGGCGTGTTGAGAGGAAGCTTCTTTATTCCCGGCAGTCCCGCGAAAGCCGCGTCGTACATCGCGGCATACTCGAGGCGGCGCGGGAGGTTCCAGGTGTCGAATCTTTTGAGCTCGTTGATACCGATGACCGACTGGATCTCCGTCATGCGGTAGTTGAAGCCCACTCTGTTGTGGATATAGGGAAGCTTTTCTTCGAGCGCGAGCATATTCATTCTCTTTTTCACGTCGTAGCCGTGATCGCGAAAACTCCTGCATTCCCAGCCGAGCTCCTCGTCGTTGGTGACGACCATTCCGCCCTCTCCGCCGGTGGTGAAATGCTTCGACTGACAAAATGAGAAGCAGCCGACGTCTCCGATCATCCCGCACTTTGTCCCCTTGTATTCCCCGCCGAAGCACTGAGCGCAGTCCTCTATGACTTTGAGTCCGTGTTTTTTGGCTATCTCAAGGATCGGTCCCATATCGGCGACCGTGCCGTAAAGATGCACGACCACTATGCCCTTCGTCCTCTTTGTTATCAGCTTTTCGATGCACGCCGGGTCGATCGTGTGATCCTCGGTGACGTCGCAGAAGACCGGGATCGCTCCCGCCTGC
>JAFTEP010000232.1 GCA_017453605.1 Clostridia bacterium | reverse complement strand
TTTTTATCTGTTTATCTTCCTGTTTTTTATCTCCCCGAAAAACTCCTTCGTGGTCCCGCAGCAGTGGGCGGGGATGAAAAGTCTGCTTTTCAGCTTTTCTTCTATCGACGGCAGAAAATCGTAGCAGCCGCCCAAAGGCCCGCTGTGATCGCTCCCGCCGGAGATATAAAGCCCCTTTTCGAGCGCGACCCTGAGGCTCATTTCGGCTTCCGGCTGCTTCTGTTCGGGATGCCAGACCTCTATCCCGTCTATCCCGGTCGCCAGGATCTCTTCGACGTGGTAGATATTGCGCATCGGGTGCGCGAAGATCGCGATCCCTCCCGCCTCGTGGATCAGCTTCACCAGCGCGTCGAGCGGAAGCGGCTCGAAGGGCTTCGGGAACAGCCTCCTCTGCGCTTTCACGTTTTTGTCGAACCACGCAGGATAGTCGCATCTTTTGATAAGCCCCATTTTCTCGAAGGCCTGCCTGATCTGCTCGTGGCAGAACCAGCTGATCCCGGGATTGTTGTCGAGAACGTCCTGCCAGCTCGTCCCGAAGGTCTCGCCGTTCTCACGGGCGAGCTCGAACACTTTTTTCGTCTGACAGGTGATGCTCTGCGCGAGGGAATCCATGAAAGCCTTCATCGCGGGGTATTCCGGATCGAAATCGTACGCCGTCACGTGGATGTCGTGCGGGATCCTTGTCGCGAACTCGCAGCCGAAGATCCAGTCGAGCCCCTCTTTTTCAGCCGCCGCTTTCATCCTTTCGCAGCCGGCGACCGTGTCGTGATCGGTCAGCGCGAGCGCGCGGTATCCTTCGGCTTTCGCCTTTTCGGCCAGTTCCTCCGGCGTCCAGACTCCGTCTGAAAAAACGGAATGCAGGTGCAGGTTCGCCCAGAAATCCACGGGTGCGATCATTTTTTTGCCTCCCTTTTTCTTTTGCCGTAAGTTTATCACGGTTTCCCCGCAGTTTCAACTTTTTTATAAAATCGCCCGATTTCTTATTTTACTCTGAAAAAACAGAAGCCGAACGGCGGGATCCCGTCTTCAAGGATCACGCGGTCTTCTTTGACGGAGCCCGAGCAGTTGTAGAACTCGGCGGTCTTCGCCCTGTCGCAAAGAAAGATCTCGGGTCTGTCGATCCCGTCGGAGGAAAGGTTGAACAGTCCGACGCTAAGGCCCTTTGATGACGCTTTGCATACCGTCCAGAGCTGCGGCGCTCCGAAGCACACGGCGGGAAGGGGACGCCCCTGAAGACGCTCAACGGCGTAGGCGAGCTGCCTTTGCCTGTAATATCCCGCGAAAACTCCTCTGTACCGTTCGCTTTTCGCCCCGGCAGTTCGCGCAACAAAGGAATAGACCGCAAATCTTTGCCCCGCGGCATTTTCATATAACCAGCAGGCGGGAAATCTCCGGCAGTTCTCCGTTTCCCAGCTCATCGACAGGACGGTCTTCGAGCATATAAACTCCGAAAGGATCCGGGCGCGGGGATCGAGCGAAAAATCGTAATATTCGCTTTTCTGACCCGAATCGAAGGGAACGGTGTCGTCGGCTCCGATGAAGTATTCCGCGCCGGGCGTCGGCGCGGGACGCGCTTCGGAGAATCCTATGTCCCAGCCGCGTTCCGCAAGGATCAGCGCGGCGCGGGCGTCGAGGATCAGGCCGTTTTCGGCGGTCTTTTCCGTGACGAATCTTGCGTTCTCGCCGAAAACAAGCGTCGCGGCGCCGTGTGCGCCGTAAGAGGTCGGGATCGAATTGACGGCGGCGAATTCCTGCGCGGGAGTCGGCAGGTGATTTCCCCTGCACAGACGCTCGACCGTCAGGATCTCCCCGAATTCTTCCGTTTCTATAAGTCCCGGGTTTTCAAACACGTTCAGCCCGACGCAGACGCCCTCGCCGAAGAATTCCTCCGCGGCGCGGCGGTGGCGCTCGTCTTTGATGTGACTGTCTGTATAACCCGTTTCGTAATCGGCTCGGCTGGTATAAGGGAGCATATATTTCAGGATCCCGTCTGCTCCCGCGGACGCGCGGGTCATCAGATCGTATCTTTCGAGCAGGGCGGCGCTGACCGTGTGGCGCGGTCTCGGATAAGTGTCGCCCTCGGTGAAGACCTCGACGTCTTCCGGGCACCAGTATTTCTGCAGCCGGATCGCCTCGACGTTCGAAGAGAACGTGGGCGTGATCTTCCAGTAGGGAGCGCCGGTCAGACGCAGAAACGGACGGTTTTTCCCGGCAATGATTCGCGCGAGCTCCCAGATCGGACAGCCCTCGAGTTCATAGGACGAAGAGTTCGCGCTCAGACCCAGACGCACGTCGGGATAGACGGCGTGGACGCCTTTTTCGATCTCTGCGGCAAAATCCGTCAGCGTTCGGCGCGTTCCCTCGCGCCAGGCGTCGCGCACGG